>JAYSFH010000146.1:7521-8358 GCA_041913405.1 Dongia sp.
GCCGGGATGGCGCCGAAGCAGTTGATCATCACGTTGGTCGGGGTCCAGCCGACGCCCTTCTCCCAGCGCTCGTCGAGCTCGCGCGCCGGATAACCCTTGCCGCGCACCTGGCCGGCGAAGTCGCTGTAGACGGCCATCACGAAGGCTTCTTTATGCACGGGTCCCCATCCACTTCTCTTCGTTCCCGGCCGCCATACTGCCTGAAATCGCGGCGCCGTCGAACCCCTCTGAATGGGAGCAAGCGCTTTAGGAATCCAATGCCTTGGAGCAGCGGGCGAGGATGTCGAGATAGCCTTCCGGCTCCCAGGCCGAGCGGCCGATGAACAGGCCGTCGATATGCGGGCAGGCGATCAGCTCGGCGCAGTTGCCGGGATTGACCGAGCCGCCGTAGAGGCAGGGCACGCGACGGCCGAGCACGGATTTCGCGACGGCGATGATCTCGCGCTGGCGTGCATCGGCGTATTCGGCGGTGGCGGGAATGCCGTGCTCGCCGATCGCCCAGACCGGCTCATAGGCGAGCAGAATGGTGGCCTGGCGCTGCTCGGTCGAGAGTCGGCCCAACGCGCCCTTGACCTCGCGCGCCAGCACTTCGTCGGCGCGGCCGCTTTCGCGGTCGACCAGGGTCTCGCCGATGCAGATCAGCGGGATCAGGCCGTGCCGGACCGCGGCCTCGACCTTCAAGCCGACAGTTTCGTCGGTCTCGCCGAAGTGTTCGCGCCGTTCGGAATGGCCGAGCTCGACCAGGTCGAGGTTGCAGTCTTTGAGCATCAGCGGCGAGATCTCGCCGGTCCAGGCGCCTTGGTCGGCCCAGTGCATGTTCTGTGCGCCCACCTTGAG
>JAYSFH010000147.1:0-8336 GCA_041913405.1 Dongia sp.
CGCGCAGGCGGTCGTCGCCGCTCGGCGCCACGTCGCGGCGGCGCATGGTCTTGAAGAAGAGCTTGGGATCGCCGCCGAAATGGTTGGCGCATTCCGAGAAAAGATAGACCACCTGGCCGCAGGTCGCCTCGTCCCACTTCATGATGATCTCGGGGAACGGCAGCTTTGGCTTCCGGGTCTCGTCGTCGGGCGCCGCGGTCTCGTCGTGCCAGGACATCGCCTTCCAGACGGTGGCGACCGCATCGTCCATACGGCGCTTCAGGATGCGCTGCTCGGGCAGCGGCATCGACGGCGGCACGGTCAGCACGATCCGGCGGAGACGTCGCGGCAGGTTGGATTGCGCCTGCCGCATGCGCTGCATCGGGCTGTTGATCTGCGACAGCGCCTGCAGCAGAACCTCGCTGAGCATGATCATCATCAGCGAGCTGCGTGAATAGTGCGGGTCGAAGACCGGGATGCGGCGCGGGTCGCTGGGCTCCAATGCGTAGAGAGGCTCGCCGGCCTCGTTGATGAACTGGCAATAGGGATAGGCGGTGGCGAGGCGCTCGCGCGGCTCCTCGCTCATGAACTGGTTGAAGCGCCAGCCGTGGAGATAGCTCTCCTCGTCCCAGAGATAGCGCTTCGGGCTGGAGAGGCCGGTCGAGCCCTCGGTGCCGCGGCGCTGCGCCGCCAGCTTGGTCGCTTCGGGACCCACGCGGGCGATGGTTGGCCAGCTGAAGGCATTGGCGCGGCCGCTCAAGGAAGACGCGCTCTCCGAGCCGAAGGTCGGCTGGTTGAATTCCAGGCGACTCTCGAAGGGCTCGCGGTAGACGAGTTGCGGCTCGCTCAAATCGCGCAAGGCGAGCTCATAGCGGTTGTGCAGCGAGGAATCCTCGCGATCGTGGTCCTCGATCAGGATGCCGCAAGTGCGCGAATTGCCGACGTCCAGCACCAGGTCGACGTCGATGGTCGGGTGCGCGCGGTCGTCCTCGTTGCGCAGCAGAGTGATGCGCGGGATCTCGAAGAACTGATCGAGCAGGCCGATGAAGGTCAGGTAATGCGCGACGTCGAAGCCGCGGCCGATCTCGCGCTCGATGTCCTCGGATTCATAGCGCAGATGCCGCGCCGCATTCTGCCGATAGGCATCGCGGATCCAGCGCGAGACCCAGTCGAGACCGACGAAAGGCAGCGGCTCGAAGCCGCGCGCGGCCAGCATGAAGGGCTGGCCGGCGCCGATGTCGTTGCCATGCGGCGCCAGATAGCCGATCGCCTTGTCCTCCGGCACCGGCAGCACCGCGGTGTCGATCGCGACGGTCAGGCGGTGCGTGTATCCGTCCTCATCGGGTGAAGCAAGTTTCGTGAGCCGCGCCCGCGCCCAATTGGTCGGGCCGAGATCGAAGCTGCGGCCGGGCCGCGCGCGCAGGATCGGAATCGGCAGCCAGGTCGAATCCAGCAGGGCGACGGTGTCGCCCATCGAAATCTGGATGATCGGCTTCTCGCGGCTGCGCACCGTGCCCGCCGGCGCGCCGGCCTGCGCCGGCAAGCGATAGCTGTCGTCGGCCTCGTCATAATCGAGCCGCACCAGGGCGCCGGAACCGTTGCGCGCGAAGCCGACCTGCGGCGCGCGGTTGATCCGGTCGAAGGCGACCCCGAAGTCGAGGAATTGCAGACCGCTCTCGGCGATCAGCATCACGCCCTCGCCGAACTTGGTCAGTTCAGCGAGCATGGCGGTCTCCGCTCGACGTCCGATGTCGCGATGGATGGGCGCTCGGCATGATTTCCCCTATTGCCCCAGCAATATGTCGTATGTCTGCCCATTTGGGTAGCGCCCTACGCAATGGGTCTTGCCGTCCGCGGCCTTGCTGCATTCGACGGTCGAGCCCTGGAAGTTGGAGCCGTCGCTGCAGTTCAAGCCGCCCTGGTCCTGGATGGTCAGCTTGCCGTTCTGCGTGGTCGCCGCCGAGGCGCCGCTGCAGGTGACGCCGTTGCCGAGCTTCAAGGTCGTGGTGCCCTTGCCCTGTTTGTCGAACTGATAGCCGATGGTCGCCGGCGCATTCGAGCCCGATGCGCGGAGCCCGGTCTGCGAACGCCACTGGCCCTGCATGAAATCGGCCGGACCGTTTGCCGCGCTGCCATCGGCCGGGAGCTCGATCGGCTTGATCGGCGGCTGCGCGCCAGCCTGCTGGTCGAGGTTCTGCTGATCCGGATTCTGCTGCTGGTCGGGCGACTGCGCATCCGGCGGCGTCTGCTCGCCGGTCTTCGGTTGATCCGGATTCTGCTGGTCCGGATTCTGTTGGTCCGGGTTATGCTGGTCCGGGTTCTGCTGGTCCGGGTTCTGCTGATCTTCCGGCGTTTGCGCGTCGGGC
Organism: Dongia sp.; assembly: GCA_041913405.1. GTDB lineage: Bacteria > Pseudomonadota > Alphaproteobacteria > Dongiales > Dongiaceae > Dongia. The sequence goes on from JAYSFH010000147.1 coordinate 2,346, forward strand.
GGCGTGTTCTCATCCGGGGTCTTCGGCGCGTTCGGGTCCTCCGGCGTGGTGCCGGGCAGAGTCGCGTCTGGCGGAACCGGTGCATTGGGATCGACGGTGCCGTCGGGCACCACCACCGTGCCGTTGGTGGTGCCGTCGATCGTGCCTGTGCCGGGAACAGTGACCGTGCCGCCGGGAACGGTGACGATCGTGTTGTCGGGCGGCGTCTCGCCGGGCCAGACGATGCCTTCGTTGCTGAGATAGGGCACCGGCGCCTCGATCACATCGCAGGAGCGCAGCGCCATCAGCAAAATCAGGAGCAGCAACAGCAAACCCAGCAACCACCACAGCCAGCGCCACCAGCTTGCACCCTCCGCGACCGGCACAGCCGCCGCCGCGGCCGCTGCTGCCGGCGCGATCGGTGCCGCGGCTGCGGCGCGCTTCACCGGTTCCTGCTTCACGATATCCGCGAGGCGGTGGCGGCTGGGATCGGCGCCCGCGGGGACGAAACCCCAGAAGGTGAGAACCGGCTGGCCCTTGATCAGGAAGATATGTGACGTGTCCGGGATGAAGGGGCAGAGCGCCAGCAAGCGCCCGAACACCAGCTGGTCGTTGCTCTGCGGGTCGGCGACGATGCGGCGCGCATGCGCCTCGATGCGGTCGCTGAGTTCGAGCAGACGCTGCCGCGCCGTGTCGCGCTCCTCGGGCGAGGCGGCGTCCCAGGGGACGATGTCGCCGTCCTGGGTCGCATACCAGTCGATGTTTCGGCCGACGGAATCGAATTTCGGCACCGCGAAGAGGTCGGCGGCGTCGCGGCCGACCTGGTGCAGCACCGCGGTGCGGATCTGGTCAGCCGCCGCATAGACCGGCTGGCCGATCTCGCCGAGCGCCGTGTAGTCGCGCAGGTTTCCAGTTTTCAGCAGCGGACCTGAATACATCGCCTAGGGTTTCCCTTTGCACGCGGGCGGCAAGGCTGTCGGATAGGTCGCCTGCTGCATCGCCTGCTTGATTTCGGCCGGGGTGCGCGCGGGCAGCACCTTGCCGCCGCCGTTCTGCGCGATGCAGGTGCCGCCGCCGGTGCCGCTGACATCGACCACGTTGATCGTCATGTTCGGGTGGCTGGCCTTGGCCGCGGCGGCCACAGCGCAAGGATCCTTCTCGCCGCAGGAATCCTCGCCGTCGGTCACCACCACCATGACCGTCGGCTTCTTCTTGCTGAGGATGTTGGCGGCGCGCTCCATCGAGCGGCCGAGCGGCGTGCCGCCTTGCGGGTAGAGCGCATTGACCTTCTGCTTCAGCGCGTTGCGGTCGATGAAATAGTCGTTGTCGATGGCGTTGCAGCCGTTGAACTTCACCAGTGCGGTGTCGACGTCGGCCGGCAGGTTGTCGGCGATCACGGCGACAGACGACTTCGCGGCGTCGAGCCGCGTCTCGCCGCCGGCATCCTCCGCCATCGAGCCCGAGGCATCGATCACGAAGACGACTTCCGGCGCGTCCCAGGACTTGCGCTCCTGGATCGCCTGGTCGCAAGCCTGCGCGGGCTCCGGGGGCGGCGGCGCTGCGGTCGCGACCTGAGGCGGCGGCGGCGGCGCGGGCGTGACCGGCTTCGGCTCCACCGGCTTCGGCGGCGCCGGCTTCGGTTGCACCTCGACCTTCTTCTCCGGCTTCGGCGGTGGCGGCGGCGTCTCCACCTTCTTTTCCGGTGGCGGCGTTGGCTGCGGCGGCGTGGGCGTCGGCTCCGGCGGCGGCACGGCGCAGGCCAGCTTCTTCTCTTCGAACTCCTGGCGCAAAGCCTTCACCTGCTCGCGCAAGGCCAGCGCACGCTGCCGCTCGGCCTCGAGCTGGTTGACCAGGTCCAGCCCCATGCTGATCGCCGGGTCGAGCGCCGCGGCTTCCGGCGGCATCAACCAGGCGACCAGCTTCTCGCGCTGGACCCAGCCCATCCATCCGAGCAGCCCGATCAGGACCAGCAAAGCCAGCAGCGCCGGCAGCAACCAGGATCGCGATGCCGGTGCCGCGGTGGCGGTGGCTGCGGCTGCGGCCGCCGGCGCGGCGGCTTGCGCCACCGGCGGCACGGCGGCGGCACGGCCTGCGCGGCTGCCCCACTGGGTGATTACCGGCTCCTGGCCGACGACGTAGACGCTGTCGGCGCTCGGGTACTGCGCCGCGGCTTCGAGCAGGGCTTTCTGCCGCGGATCGCCGGTCGCGGCGGCGAGCGCGCGCAGCTGGCCGAGACGGAATTGCAGCCGCTCCTCGGCGGCGGTGCGATCGCCGCCTTGCAACTGGACCAGCGGGATCGCGGTGCCGGAGATCGTCGCGTACCAGTCGATGGTGTTGCGGTCCTCGGCGATGACCGGCTCGGCGAGGAAGCCCGCGAGCTGCGGCACCGCACGGCCGACCTGCTCGAGGATCGACGGTGCAGCGGCGATCGTCGGCTCCCCCGCGTGGAGGATCGGATCGGCCGCGGCGGCGGTGGTGCGGGTGAGGCGGAGACGGCGCATGATCAGAACCGATCGCTCGAGCAGCTGCCGCCGACCGGGAGAGCGACATTCTGGGTCTTCAGGAAGCGGTCGATCGCACCGTTTCCGATGGCGAAGTTGGAGGTCCGGCTCTGGCCGGGGATCTGGATGCCGAAGGTGTTGATGCCGACCAGCTGGCCGCAGGCATTGACCAGCGGGCCGCCGCTGTTGCCTTCGGAAATCTCCGCGGTATGCGCCAGCACCGGAGTCTGGCTGCCCTGGTTCTCCACCGCGCGGACATCGCCGCGGCTCAGGACGACGCCGGGCATGCCGACCGCGCGGCCGGCCTGCAGGTCCTGGAACTGCTTGTCCGCAGTGATGACGTTGGTCGGAAAGCCCGCAGCGATAACGGGATCCAGCGGCTGTACCGCGCTCGCCATGCTGAGCGGCGGCGCGGAGAGCGGGCCATTGACCGCGACCAGGGCGAAATCGTCGGAGTAGTAGTCGCCGGCATTGCCGATGGGCTCGGCGGAGAGCGCCTTCACCCGGCCGAGCAGCGGGTGCGCCTGGGTCGCGGCCATCACCACCAGATCGCGCCCGACCGAGCTTGCAACGACATGGCGGTTGGTCAGCACCAGGCCCGGGCCGATCACCATGCCGGAACCGAGCATCACGTCATCGCCGCCGGTCGGCGCCAGGATGAAGACGGTCTGCGCCTTGAGCTGCTGCACCAGGGCTTCGTTGCGCAGCGCCGAGGCGCCGTCGCCCGGCGTGGACTTCGCCGCATTGTCGATCTTCGCCGGCGGCGTTTCGAGATGGGCGCCGAACTCGATCTTCTGCAGCAGGGTTTCCAGCTCGGCCTGGCGCTTCGGATCGCAGACGTCGAGCTTCAGCAGCGCTTCAGCCTGGGTGATGCCGGCGGCGAGGCGGTCGTTGCTTTCCTTCAGCGCGGCGATTTCGTTCTGCAGGACCGCCGGCGCCTGCATGAGGGCGTCCGGGAGCACCGGCTGCGGCGCCGCGACGGTCAACTCGGGCAGGCGGTAGAACAGCCACCACGCCGCGACGCCCGCCAGGCCGAGGACAAGGACGGCCAGCAGGAGAACCCAGACTCCAAAACCCCTTCGCCCGCGCGCCATGAATGCCCGATCCTCGATCCCTACTCCCAAGCTAAACAAGGGGTTGCAGCGAATACAAGCCGTTAAACCCCAAACCCGCGGGAATCCGGCGGCTTAGAGCACGTTCTTCACGCGAAGTTGTGCAAGCTGGGTGACACGGGCGGTCAGCCCATCACACGCCCGTCAGGATTGACGCCGCGCACCGCCCCGCCGGGCTTGAAGACCTGCAGCCGGATCTCGACGGTGACGTCCCTGCCGGGCGCCAAGGTGAGCAGGCGGCCACCCTGCTCTTCGACATCGGCGAGGCCGCTGGCCGGCCAACTGCTGTTCGGCCCGACCGCGATCAGCCGCGTCTGGCCGTTCCAGGGCGCGTCCTTCAATCCGTTGAGCTCGAACCAGACCCAGGCATAGGGAAAGACGCTCTCGTCCCAGGAGAGCGCGATGCCCACGGCGTTGTCGAGCCGCCGCAAGGTGACCCAGGCGCCGCCGGTGATCTTCGGCGGGAAATCGCCGAGGCAGGTCATGGCCGAGAGCGGCTCGCGCGGCCGGCTCAGGTCATAGAGCGCGTTCTTCGTCTTGCTCGGCACCATCGGCCAGCGGCCCTTGCCGCCGGGGCGCAGCGGATTGGCCGGGGCGTCGTAGCGTTCGTCGCTCAGGAAGCCGCGGGCGCTCGATTGGATCTCCACCGGGCCGTCGAGCAGATCGGAGCCGAAGCTCGGCTGATGGCCCCACATCACCGTCGCGGGTGCCGCGCCGGTGCAGCGCGCGGTCTCGCGGATCAGCAAGAGATCGCCATCCAGCGTGATCTCGCGCTCGAGCGTGACCGGCACGGTCTGGAAGCGCCGGCGCAACACGATCGCGCGATCGTCCATCTGCATGTCCCAGGGCGCAACCGAGGCCTCGCCATGGAAGCCGTGGAAGACACCTTGATAGCTGCAGGCATCGCCGCCGTTCGGGAACAGGATCGGCCAGCCGCCGGAATAGCGGGTGAGCCAGAGCGCATCGTCCTTGACCGTCGCCGGATCGAGCGGCGTCGCTTCGGCTTTCCACGGCACCTTGCCGAGCACGGAGAAGCCGAGACCGTGATGCTCGACGCTGCGGATCGTGCCGCCGACCATCGGGTCGACGACGACGCGCAACTGTTCGTTCTCGAGGAGGACAAGGGCGCTCATGGATGGCGAGCCCGGGTCGCTACGTCACCACCGCGGCCGGCTGTCCGCGCGGGCGCGTTGTCGAGAGGCGGTCGAGTGGTCGGTCATTCGCTGCACTCTTGCTTGTCGTCCCCAGCCTGGATTCGGTCCCAGGCTCCCTCGCCGTGAAGCTTCCCGCAGGTGCCCGACCGCAATCAAGAGGCGGGGCTAGGAGCGAAGGCATAAAATGCAGATTTTTGCCGTCCTTTCCGAGGTTTGACTCAAATGCCTGCGAAATCGCGACCCGGATATTTCCCGGCGAAGCGGACGGAACCCTTGGTCGCTCTCGGGGTTCTCGGTTGTGGCGGAGATCGCCTCGGGGTCTTGGAATTTGCGCGAAACATCTGACCAGACACGGGATTCTTTCAGCACGCACGCTGGAAGAATGGCGCGTGCGCTGAAGGATGCTCGAGCCCCCGATCACATCCGGTTCGGGGGTTCTCATGGCGCAGGCCAAAGTCGAGCAGCGTAGTTCCGCGACCAGGGCGCGCAAGGCGCCGCCCCCGCCCCGGTATTCCGGCAACGGCCATGCCGAATCCGACCCGATTCTCTCGCCCTTGCTGCAGGCCCTGCAGGCGATGCGGATGGGCGACTTCTCGGTCCGCCTGCCGACCGACCAGATCGGCATCGCCGGCAAGATCGCCGATGCCTTCAACGACATCGTCTCCGCCAATGAGCGCATGGCGCAGCAGCTGGAACAGGTCGGCCAGGTGGTCGGCCGCGACGGCAAGACCTCGAAGCGGGTCAAATACGGCATCACCCACGGTGCCTGGGGCGAGATGGAGAACTCGGTCAACACGCTGATCGACGATCTCTTGTGGCCGACCACCGCCGTCACCCGCGCCATCACCGCCGTCGCCAAGGGCGACCTGCTGCAGACCGTGCAGCTCGAGGTCGATGGCCGGCCCTTGAAGGGCGAGTTCCTGCGCTCGGCGACGATCGTCAACACGATGATCCAGCAGCTCTCGGTCTTCACCTCTGAAGTGACGCGCGTCGCGCGCGAAGTCGGCACCGAGGGCAAGCTCGGCGGCCAGGCCCAGGTGCGCGGCGTCACCGGCGTCTGGAAGGACCTGACCGAATCCGTCAACTCGATGGCCGACAACCTCACCGCCCAGGTGCGCAACCTTGCCGACGTGACCATCGCCGTGGCCAACGGCGATCTTTCGAAGAAGATCACCGTCGATGTGCGCGGCGAGATTCTGCAGCTGAAAGAAGCCATCAACACGATGGTCGATCAGCTCCGTTCCT
>JAYSFH010000148.1:0-8332 GCA_041913405.1 Dongia sp.
AGCGCGTCCAGGCCCGGTCCAGGGCGCGTTGCCATTGTTTCTCCGAACGGATGTCCAGGGTGACGGCGAAGGCCGCATCGCCGCATTTCCGCGTGACCGCCTCAGCGCCGGCCTTGTCGATGTCGGCGACCGCAACGCTCCAGCCTTGTGACGCCATCAACAGCGCCGTCGCCTTGCCGATGCCGCTGGCGGCGCCGGTGATGAGGACGGTTCGTGTTTCCGGTTTCGGCATCCGGCTCAGCCTTTCCGGGTGACGAAGCGGGTGTCGAAGTAGCTTTCCAGCGCTTCCGATCCGCCTTCCGTGCCATGCCCGGAATCCTTGACGCCGCCGAAGGGCACCTCGGGCAGGGCCAGGCCATAGTGGTTGATCGAGAGCATGCCGGCCTCGACCTCGTTGCCGAGCCGCGTCGCCGTGGCGCTGCTCCGCGTGAAGGCGTAGGCGGCGAGGCCGTAGGGCAGGCGGTTCGCCTCGGCGATAGCGCTGTCGAGCGTGTCGAAGCGGTTGATCACCGCCACCGGCCCGAATGGCTCCTCGTTCATGATGCGCGCCTCGCGCGGTACGTCGGCCAGCACGGTCGGCTCTAAGAACCAGCATTCGTTGCCGTTGCGGCGGCCGCCGGACCCCAGGCGGCCGCCGCGCGCGACGGCGTCGTTGATCAGCGCTTCGATCGCCGGAATGCGCCGCTCATTCGCGAGCGGCCCCATCTCGACTTCTGCATCGAGGCCGTTGCCGATCTTGACCGCCTTCGCGCCGGCGGCGAAGCGATCGACGAAGCTCTCGGCCAGTTGCTCCTGGACCAGGAAGCGGGTCGGCGAGATGCAGATCTGACCGGCATTGCGAAACTTGGTCGGGACCAGAAGGCTGAGCGCCAGGTCGAGATCGGCATCCTCCGCGACGATGGCCGGTGCATGGCCGCCGAGCTCCATGGTCGCGCGTTTCATATGCCGTCCCGCCATGGCCGCCAGTTCCTTGCCGACGGCGGTGGAGCCGGTGAAGCTGATCTTGCGGATGACCGGGTGCGGAATGAGGTAGCCGGAGATCTCCGACGGGACGCCGAACACCAGATTGGCGACGCCGGCGGGCAGGCCGGCATCGACGAAGGCGCGCAGCACCGCGGCCGGCGAGGCCGGGGTCTCCTCCGGTCCCTTGACGATGATCGAGCAGCCGGCGGCGAGTGCCGCGCAGAGCTTGCGCACCACCTGGTTGATCGGGAAGTTCCAGGGCGTGAAGGCCGCGACCGGCCCGACCGGCACTTTCAGGCTGATCTGCAGCACGTCCGGCTGGCGCGACGGGATCACCTGGCCATAGGCGCGCTGCGCCTCGCCGGCGAACCAGTCGATGATGTCGGCGCCGGCCAGCGTTTCCAGCCGCGCCTGTGCGAGCGGTTTGCCTTGCTCGCGCGTCATGTCGATGGCGGTCTCCTCGGCGCGGGCGCGCAGCAGCTCCGCGGCTTTGCGCATCAGCTTGGCGCGGTCGTAGGGCGAGACCTTGCGCCAGACCGCGAAGCCGCGCTCGGCGGCGGCCAAGGCGGCGTCGAGATCCGCGCGCTCGGCCCAGGCGACCGCGCCGATCGGGCGCGCCGTGGCGGGATCCATCACCGGAATGCTGCGGCCGCCGCTGCCGGCGCGCCAGGTGCCATCGATCAGCAATTGAGTATCGGGATAACCAGCCATACCGGCCTCCTTGAAATAAGCCGTCAGGCTTGCTGGCGCGCGCGCAGGAACATGGGGCCGCCGCGCCAGCGCGGGAAGCCGTAGCCATGGACTTGCACCAGGTCGATGTCGCTTGGGCTGGCGGCGATGCCCTCATCGAGGATCGCCTGGCCTTCGGCCGCTATCGCGCCGATCAGGCGTTCGGCGATCGCGGCCGCCGCCATGGTGCGTTTGCCGGCGATCAGCGGCGCCAGCAGCCGCTCAGTCTCGGCGGAAGGCCGGGGCTTGCGGTCGCCGGGCTGGTAGTCGTACCAGCCGCCGCCGGTCTTCTGTCCCTTGCGCCCGGCGCGCACCAGAATGTCGCCGGGCGATTCCGGCACGCTCTCGCCCCTGGCCCGCGCGGCTTCGCGGTGCAGGTAGGAGATGTCGAGGCCGGAGAGGTCCTGGACCTCGAAGGGCCCCATCGCCATGCCGAAATCCCGCATCGCGCCGTCGATCGCCTCGATCGCGACCCCGGATCGCAGCAATGCCTCCGCCTCGCCGCGATAGCGGCGCAGGATGCGGTTGCCGATGAAGCCGTCGCAAATGCCGGAGCGGACCGGAATCTTGCCGAGCTTCTGCGCCAGCGCGAAGCCAGCGGCGAGGACTTCGGGCCGGGTCTGCGGGGTCGGGATGATCTCCAGCAGCTTCATCACCTGCGCCGGGCTGAAGAAATGCAGGCCGATGAGCCGCCCGGGATCCGGCAGGTCTGCCGCAAGCTTCCCGGGATCGAGATAGGAGGTGTTGGTGGCGAGGATCGCTTCGGCGCGGCAGGCCGTGGCGAGGCGTCGGAACACGTCGCGCTTCACCGCGAGATCCTCGAACACCGCCTCGATGACCAGGTCGCAATCGGCGAGCGTAGCGAAGTCGGTGGTGAAGGCGGCGCCGGCGCGGCGCACCGCGGCGGCCTCGGCGCTGAGCCGGCCGCGCTGCCGGGCAGCATCGAGGATGGCGGCGAGTGCCTGCTCGGCGCGGTCGCGGCTCTCCGCGTCGCGTTCCACCAGCACGACCGGAAGATCGGCGTCGCGCAATGCGGCGGCGATGCCCACGCCCATGGTGCCGCCACCCACCACGCCGACGCGGCGGACGAGGCGCGCCGTGACGCCCTTGAGATCGGCGGGGCGGGGTGCGGCGCGTTCGGCGAAGAAGAGATGACGCAAAGCCGCAGCCTCGGGCGATTTGCGGAGCTCGAGAAAAAGCGCGCGTTCGTTCTTCAGACCGTCCGCGATGCCGTGTTCGATGCCGTAGCGGATCGATTCCAGTGCTTTCAGCGGCGCGATATTGCCCTTGGCGGATTTGCCGATCCGTTGTGTGGCTTCGACCCAGAGCGCCTCGGGTGCTGCCTCGGGCGATCGCTCGGCGGCAAGCGGTTGCGTCTTCTTCTCGCGCGCGAACGCGACTGCGCCGGCGAGGAGGTCGCCTTCGATCACGGCATCGATCAGCCCGAGCTTCTCGGCCTCCGAAGCCGACAAGGTCTTCATCTCCGCTGCGACCGGGATGGCGGCGGCGATGCCGATCAGGCGCGGCAGGCGCTGCGTGCCGCCGGCACCGGGGATGATGCCGAGATTGACCTCGGGCAGGCCGAGCTTGGTGCCGGGTGCTGCCAGGCGGAAGCGGCAACCCAGCGTGATCTCGAGCCCGCCGCCGAAGGCGACGCCGTGGATGGCGGCAATCCAGGGCTTGGGCGATCTCTCGATCCGGGCAATGACGTCGGGCAGGGTCGGGCCTTCGACCGGGCGATCGAACTCCGTGATGTCGGCGCCGCCGACGAAGAGCTTTCCGGCGCCGGTGAGGATGACCGCCTCGATGCCCGGATCGGCATCGCATGCGTCGGCGAGCGCGAGAAGCCGCGTGCGGATCGCGCCGTTGATCGCGTTGACCGGCGGGTTGTCGATGGTGAGGACCGCAATCGCGCCGTCCCGGGCAAGCCTGACGTCGGTCATGCCGATGCATCCACGGTCTTGGCGCTGGCGGCGCCGGTGTCATGGCAGGCGATGGCGCCGCTCTGTTCGAGCGCATCGATCCGGGCGTCGCTGTAACCGAGGGCCGCGCGGAGCGTGGCGCGGGTGTCTTCACCGAGCAGCGGCGGCGCCTTGGGCTGGGAATGGGCCTGGGCGGCGAGGCCATGCGCCGGGCGGATCAGTGAGATCGGCCCGAGGCTGGGATGTTCGAGACGCTGGATCAGGCCGCGCTCGACCACGCTCGGGCTGCTCAGTGCTTCGGCGACGTTCTTGACCGGCCCGGCGGGAACGCCAGCGCGGCTGCAGGCGGCGAGCCAATGTGCGGACGTGTCCCGGCGCAGGATCTCGGCCAGCATCGGCAGCAGCTCGGCGCGATGGACGGCGCGCTGGTGCGAGTTCTTGAAACGCGGGTCGCGGGGCAGCTCCGGCCGGGCGATCACCTGGTCGCAGAAATCGACGAACATGCGGTCGTTGCCGCAAGCCAGCGCGAAGGCGCCGTCGGAGGTGTCGAAGAGCTGGTACGGGACCACGGTGGGATGCGCGTTGCCGTAGCGCTCGGGCTCGACGCCGGCGTTGAGGTAGCCGGTGCCGATGTTGATCAGCAGGTTGAGCGCGGAATCCAGCAGGGCGACGTCGATATATTGGCCCGCGCCGGTGTCGCGGCGCTGGTAGAGCGCCGCCAGGATCGACTGGGTCGCGATCATGCCGGCGACCACGTCGGTGAAGGCGACGCCGAGGCGGCTCGGCGGGCCGTCCTTCTCGCCGGTGATCGACATCAGTCCGCTCTCGGCCTGCATCACGAAGTCATAGCCGGGCCGATCCCGCTCCGGTCCCTTCTGCCCGTAGCCGGAGATCGAGCAGAAGACGATGCCGGGATTGAGCTGCTTCAGCGCCTCGTAGCCGATGCCGAGACGATCGCAGGTCCCCGGGCGGAAGTTCTCGACCACGACGTCGGCCTTGGCGGCGAGATCGAGGATGATCTGCCGGCCTTCCTTGGTCTTCAGGTCGATCGCCATGCTCTGCTTTCCGCGGTTGCAGCAGAGATAATAGGTGCTGACGCCCTTGAAGTTGGGGAAAGACCAGGCGCGTGTGTCGTCGCCGCCCTTGGTGCTCTCGATCTTCCAGACCTCGGCGCCGAGATCGCCGAGCGTCATCGTCGCCCAGGGGCCAGCCAGCACGCGCGAGAGGTCGAGCACCCGTATTCCCTTGAGCGGCAAATCCTGATGGCTCATGCGAATTCTCCTCGGAAACTCAACTGCCGCCGACCAGGCCGGTCTCGATGGCCTTGGCGAAGTGGCAGGCGACGGACTGGCCGGGCGCCTTCTGCTCGAGCGGGGGCTCGATCTCGGCGCAGACCGGCTGGGCGATCGGGCAGCGGGTGCGGAAGCGGCAGCCCGACGGCGGATTGATCGGGCTCGGCACCTCGCCCTTCAGCACGATGCGCTGGCGCGTGCGTTCGCGCTTCGGATCGGCCAGCGGCACTGCGGACATCAGCGCCTGGGTATAGGGATGCATCGGCGCGCGGTAGAGGCGGCGCTTCTCCGCGATCTCCACGATCTTGCCGAGATACATGACCGCCACGCGGTCCGAGAGATGCTGCACCACCGAGAGGTCATGGGCGATGAAGACGAAGGCCGTTCCGAACTTGGCCTGGATGTCCTTCAGCAGGTTGAGCACGCCGGCCTGGACCGAGACGTCCAGGGCCGAGACCGGCTCGTCCAGGACCAGCAGCTCGGGCTGGAGGGCGAGGGCGCGGGCGATCACGACGCGCTGGCGCTGGCCGCCGGAAAGCGCGTGCGGATAGCGCTCGGCATGCTCCGGGTTAAGGCGGACCACGGACAGCATCTCCGCGACCCGCGCCTTGCGCGCCTCGGCGGAAAGATCGCTGATCCGGAGCGGCTCGGCGATGTTCTCCGCGACCGTCATCCGCGGATGCAGCGAGGCATAGGGGTCCTGGAAGACGAGCTGGATATGCTTGCGCAAGTCGCGCATTTCTTGCGGGGACGCGTCGTTGATGTTGCGGCCGCGGAACAGCGTCTGCCCGGAGGTGGGCTCCAGCAGCCGCAAGACGCAGCGCCCGAGCGTGGACTTGCCGCAGCCGGATTCGCCGACCAGCCCCAGGGTCTCGCCCGACTGGACGTCGAAGGAGACCCCGGCGACGGCGTCGACCTGGCCGACCGTGCGCTCGAAGATGAGGCCGCCTTTGACCGGAAAGCGTTTCACCAGGTCTTTGACGGAGAGGATCGGCGTCGTCATGCCGCGTCTCCATCAGTCAATTCACCATCGGGCAGCTCGGCGAAATGGCAGGCCGCCTTGTGGCGCGCGTCACCGTGGAATGTTGGCGCGGTGACGGTGCAGACCGGCTGTCGCTGCGGGCAGCGCGGATGGAAGGCGCAGCCGCCCGGCAGGCGCCCGAGCGGCGGCGGCGTGCCGTCGATCGAGAACAGGCGCTCACGCTCGACCGCCATGTCTGGAATGGATTCGATGAGGCCGCGTGTGTAGGGGTGGCTGGGGCGCGCGAAGATGTCGTCGATGCCGGCCTGCTCGACGATCTCCCCAGCATACATCACCGCGACCCGATCGGCGTGCCCGGCCAGCACGCCGAGATCATGCGTGATCAGGATGATTCCGAGATTGAAGCGCGCCTGGAGACCCTCCAGCACCTCCATGATCTGCGCCTGCACGGTCACATCGAGCGCGGTGGTCGGCTCGTCGGCGATCAGCAGGTCCGGGTCGTTGGCGACGGCCATGGCGATCATCACGCGCTGGCGCATGCCGCCGGAAAATTCATGCGGATACTGGCGCAGGCGCCGGTCGGGCTGCGGGATCGCGACCAGAGACAGCAGCTCCTCGGCGCGCTCCAGCGCCGCCTTTGCGGACAGGGCGCTGTTATGCAGGCGCAGCACCTCGACGATCTGCGCGCCGACGGTCATCACCGGATTCAAAGAGGAGAGCGGATCTTGGAAGATCATGGCGATGCGGGAGCCGCGCAAGGCGCGCATCTCCCGTCGCGGCAGGCCGACCAGCTCGCGGCCCTTGAACCTGACCGAACCGCGCACCCGCGCCGCCTCCGGCTGCAGGCCGAGCGCCGCCAGCATGCCCACCGATTTCCCCGAGCCGGATTCCCCGACCAGCCCGAGCACCTCGCCATGATGCAGCGTCAGGTCGATGCCGCGCACCGCTTCGAGCGCGACGCCGGCGCGCTCGAAGGAGACGCGCAGGTCGCGCACCTCGAACAGCGGTGCTGCGGGATCGGCTGCCGGGGCCGTCTTCAGCGCGGCGCTCATTTCGACTTCGGATCGAAATGGTCGTGCAGCGCGTCCCCGATGAAATTGAAGCCGAGGACGATGGTGAGGATCGCCATGCCGGGGCCGAAGGCGACCCACCAGGAATAGAATTGCGCGGCGCCTTCGGAGATCATCGAGCCCCATTCCGGCGTCGGCGGCGTCGCGCCGAGCCCGATGAAGCTCAAGGATGCCGCGAGCAGGATGACCTGGCCGAGATCCATGGTCGCGCTGATCAGGACCGGAGTCCAGCACAGCGGCAGGATATGCTTCAGCAGGATGCGCGGCCGGCTGGCACCGGCCGCGATCGCAGCCTCGACATGCTCGCGCTCGCGCACCTCCAGCACCTGCGCGCGCCTCAGCCGCGCATAGACCGGCCACCAGACGATCACCATGGCGATGGTGGCGTTGCCGAGACCGGGCCCGAGCGAGGCGGCAACCGCCATCGCCAGCAGCATCGGCGGGAAGGAAAGCGTGACATCGACCAGCCGCATGATCGCCGCATCCACCCAGCCGCCGAGATAGCCGGAGATCGCCCCCAGCATGGCGCCGATCGAGACCGCGACGCCGACGACGGCGACGGCGATCGGCAGCGAATGCCGGGCGCCGTAGAGCGTGCGGGCCAGCACGTCACGGCCGAGCGCATCGGTGCCCAGCCAATGCTTCCAGCTCGGCGCCTGCAGGCGCTTGGCCACCATGTCCATCGGATCGAACGGGCTCAGGACCGGGGCCAGCAGGGTTGCGGCCAGCCAGAACAGGACCACCAGGATGCCGATGGCGAGCGGGATCGAAATCCTCCGCGCCTTCAGCGCCGGCAATGTCATCGCGAGCGCCATCGTCAGCCGAGCCTCACGCGCGGGTTGGCGACGACATAGGCGATGTCGGTCAGGAGATTGGTGATCAGGAAGACAACGCCGCCGACGATGGTGACGCCGATGATCGCCGGGAAGTCCAACCCCCGTGCCGCGGAGACCGCGTAGGAGCCCATGCCCGGCCAGGAGAAGATCGTCTCGGTGAGCACCGCGCCGGTCAGCAGATAGGCGAAGGAGTAGCCGATGACGGTCAAGGTCGGCACCAGGGTGTTGCGGAGCGCGTGCCGGAGCACGACCCGCAGCTCGCCGGCGCCCTTGGCGCGCGCGGTCAGGATGAACTCACGGCCCAGCACCTCCAGCATGTTGGCGCGCACCAGCCGCGAGATCGTGCCGGCCACCGCCCAACCAAGCACGAAGGCCGGGAGAATGAGGTGCCAGACCGCATCGATCAGGACCGGGAGGTTGCCGCTGAGCAGGGCGTCGAGGGCCAGGAACCCGGTGAGCTCCGGCGGCGCGGCCATGCGCGCATCCATGCGCCCGGGACCCGGCAGCACGCCGAGCTTGACCGAGAAGACGAAGAGCA
>JAYSFH010000149.1:0-8324 GCA_041913405.1 Dongia sp.
ACCGGGCCGAAGATCTCTTCCCGCGCGATGGTCATGTCGTTGCGGACATTGCCGAACACGGTCGGGCGCACGTAGTAGCCGCGGTTCAAGCCGTCGGGACGGCCGGTGCCGCCGGTGACCAGCGTGGCGCCTTCCTTGATGCCGGCCTCGATCAGGCCCTGAATCTTCTTGAACTGAGCCTCGCTGACCACGGGCCCAAGCATGGTCTCTTCCGACTTCGGATCGCCGACCTTGTGCTTCTCCGCCGCGGCCTTGGCGATGACCAAAGCCTCGTCGTGGCGGTCGAGCGGCACCAGCATGCGGGTCGGCGCGTTGCAGGACTGGCCGCTGTTGTTGAAGCAGGCGTAGATGCCCTTCTTCACCGCGGGCTCGAAATCGGCATCGGGCAGGATCAGGTTCGGCGACTTGCCGCCCAGTTCCTGGCTGACCCGCTTCACCGTATCGGCCGCGGCCTTGGCCACCAGGATGCCGGCGCGGGTCGAACCGGTGAAGGACATCATGTCGATGCCGGGATGCGCCGACATCGGCGCGCCCACCGACGGGCCGTCGCCGTTGATCAGGTTGAAGACGCCGGCCGGAACCCCGGCGTCATGCATCACCTCGGCGAAAATGATGCCGGTGATCGGCGCGATCTCGCTCGGCTTCAGGATCATGGTGCAGCCGGCGGCGATCGCCGGGCCGACCTTGCAGGCGATCTGGTTCAACGGCCAGTTCCAGGGCGTGATCAGCCCGACCACGCCGATGCCCTCGCGCACCACGCGCGTGATGCCGCGCTGCTCCTCGAACTCCATTGCCTCAAGGGCCTTCAAGGTGGATTCGAGATGCGCCTTGCCGGCGGCGGCCTGGGAATGCCGCGCCATGGCGATCGGGGCACCCATCTCGGCGGAGACCGCCTGGGCGATGTCTTCGGCGCGCTTGTCGTAGGCGGCGATGATCTTCTTCAAGAGCGCGACGCGCTCGGCCTTGCTGGTCCGCGAGAAGGCGGGGAAGGCGGCGCGGGCCGCGGCAACCGCCTTGTCGAGATCCGCCGCGGTGCCGGCGGAGATCTTGGTGAAGGCCTCCTCGGTCGCCGGGTTGACGACGTCGATGGTCGCCGGCTTCACCGGGTCGACCCCCACGGGATCGACCCACTGGCCGTTGATGTAGAACTTCAGGTGATTGGACATCATTCCGATCCTCGAAGAAGAGACTAAGGTTGGAGGAGCGCGCGCAGCTGCGCGTCGGTGAGGGCGAGGCGATAATAGTTGCGATAGTAGCCGCGCACATCGGCTGCAAGGTCGCGCTTCGGCTCTTGGGGATAGAGCAAGGCCGAGAGCCATTCAAGCCCGATCAGCCGGTTGACGCCGGGCGGCGACCCGAGCCAGCCCCAGGGCAGGCCGGGTGCGGCATAAACGCGCCCCGCTGCAACCGCGCGAATGCCGCGCCATTGGGGATCGGTCGCGATCATTCGGGCGATCTCCCCGGTCGAAGCGACGACGATGTCGGGGTTGAAATCCGCGACCTGGCCGGGTGTGACGTTTCCGTGACCGCTGGCCGCATGCTCGCCCTTGAAACCGACCGCGCCGAGCGCATCCAGGATGGCCGGATCGATGCCGCCGCGACCCATCGACAGCGGCGCATCGCGGCTTTGCGCGTAGTAGATCCGGCCCGGGCGGACCGCGCCGCCTTTTCGCGCAGCGATACCGTCCAGCATCGACGTGGTCTGCAGGGTCAACAGCTCCCCGCGCATGCCGGCGCCGAGCAGCTCGGTCAGCTGTGCGTAGAGCGCCGCCGTCTGCGCGATGCTGCCGTCGAGCACGACATAGGGAATGCCGGTTTCGCTCTGGATCTTATCGGCGCGTTCGCGAGATTGCGGATCCAGGTCGCCGACGTCGATGATGAGATCGGGCTTCAGCGCCTTCACCGCAGCGGCATCGAGATCGGGTTCCTTGCCGGTCAGGCGGCCGGCGACCGGCAGGCTGCGATAGGTTTCGCCGATGAATTCTTTCTGCTCCTCGGCCAGGGACTCCACCCAGCCGATCATCTTCTCCGGCGCCAGCGTGTAGATCGCCACCGCCGCGGGTGGCCCGGCCGGTAGGACGCGCGCGACCGCATCCGGCAAGGTGACGGTGCGGCCGAGGGAGTCGGTGAACTCGGCGGCCTGCGCCGGCGCCAAGCCGGCGATGACCGCGAGCGCGACAAGCGCTAAAACCGTGACAAGGCGCATGGGTATTTCCGCCGCAACGCTCGATATATCGCCGGGAATCTATCGTGGTGCCGCGGCCGACGACAAGGCCGGCGCAAGACGGTCTCTATCATGTTGAAAGTCAGTCCCGGACGATACTATATCCAGGGAGGAACCGAAGGAGAGCGCGCATGTCCGTTGCAGATTCCGTCGTGATCGTCTCCGCTGTCCGCACGCCGCTCGGGCGTTTCCAGGGCGAGCTGTCGCCGATCTCCGGTCCTGCGCTCGGCGCGCAGGCGATCAAGGCCGCGCTCGGCCGCGCCGGCCTGTCGGGGGACAAGATCGACGAAGTGCTGATGGGCTGCGTGCTGCCGGCTGGGCAGGGCCAGGCGCCGGCGCGCCAGGCGGTCCGCGCCGCCGGCCTGCCGGATGCGGTCGGCGCCACCACGGTCAACAAGGTCTGCGGCTCCGGCATGAAGGCGACCATGCTGGGTCACGATCTGCTGCGCGCGGGATCGGCGGGCATCGTCATGGCGGGCGGCATGGAGTCGATGTCCAACGCTCCCTATCTCCTGGCCAAGGCGCGCAGCGGATATCGGGTCGGGCATGATCGCATCTTCGATCACATGATGCTGGACGGTCTGGAGGATGCCTATGAGCAGGGCGTGCCGATGGGCGAGTTCGGCGAGCGCGCAGTGCAGGCCTTCCAGTTCAACCGTGCCGACCAGGATACCTATGCGGTCGAAACCCTGACCCGCGCCCGCAAGGCGATCACCGAAGGTGCGTTCAAGGCGGAGATCGTGCCGGTCGCCGTTCCGGCGAAAGGCGGCACGCTGTCGATCGAGAACGACGAGCATGCGATGAAAGTCTCGCCGGAGAAGATTCCGACCCTGCGTCCGGCCTTCCGCGCCGACGGCACCATCACCGCAGCCAGCGCCTCCGCGAACGCGGATGGCGCCGCGGCCCTGGTATTGACCACGCGCTCGCGCGCCGAGAAGGAAGGGCTGCCGATCCTGGCCGAGATTAAAGGCCATGCGACCCATGCGCAGGAGCCGGCTTGGTACACCACCGCGCCGATCCCGGCGATCCGAAAGGTCCTGGAGAAGAGCGGCTGGTCGGTCGGCGACGTCGATCTCTTCGAGATCAACGAGGCCTTTGCCGTCGTGGCGATGGCCGCGGCCAAGGACCTCGCCATCCCGCGCGAGAAACTCAACGTCCATGGCGGCGCCTGCGCGCTCGGGCATCCGATCGGCGCCACCGGTGCGCGGATCATCGTCACCCTGCTGCATGCCTTGCAGCGCTATGACCTGAAGCGGGGCGTCGCTTCGCTCTGCATCGGCGGCGGCGAGGCGACGGCGGTGGCGATCGAGCGGGTCTAGCGGAGCCTGCCTGGCCGGTTCTTTCGGATGATC
This sequence comes from Dongia sp., assembly GCA_041913405.1. GTDB lineage: Bacteria > Pseudomonadota > Alphaproteobacteria > Dongiales > Dongiaceae > Dongia. The sequence continues at coordinate 3,577 of JAYSFH010000149.1, forward strand.
GCGATGATGATCGAGGCGAAGCTGACCGCGCGCGCCAGGTAGACCAGCGGCTCGGTCTCCTCGGAGAGATGGCCGAGGCCCAGCACCAGGCGGATCGCCGCGTCCACGGCAAAGGCGAAGGCGAAGAACAGGAAGAAGGAATCCTGGGTCTGGCGCCAGAAACGGAGGAAGAACAGCATCGCCACGAAGGAAGCCATGGCGACGGCGCCGCTCAGGACGGGAACGATGTTGCTCATGAGTCGGAATCCCAGATCAGGCCGAACAGCAGGATGATCATCGAGCCGAGCGCCACCAAGGTGCGTGCGACCGCGAGATCTTGTTCCGGCGGCAGCGCCACCTTGTCGATCACCAGCAGCAGGTTGTTGACGGTAAGGCCGGCAAAGCAGAGCCCGCTCCAAAACAGCAGCCGGTAGCGGCTGCGTCGGTAGCCGCGCGCCAGCAGGATGGCGCATCCGAGTGCGGTCAGGGCGCAGAGGCTGTAGATGATCGCGGACATTACTTGTCTCTCTTGATCTTGAAAGCTTCGGCAAAGGCGCGGATGCCGCGCGGCTTGGCGTGAATGAGATTGGTGATCGGAATGAGCTGCCGGGCGTAAGCCTCGGACAGTTGGTCGACGATCAACGTCTGCCGGCCAGCCCGATCGTAGCGATAGGCGCCGTCCTGCGCGACGGCGAAGCCTTGCGCAACCAGATGAGCGAATATTGCCGCCGCCTCGGCCTCGTTGACATAGAGCCGCCGAGCGAGCTGTGCCATATCCCAGCCCTGGTCCGGATCCGCGCGCAGCAACAGCAGGGCCTCAAGCTGACCCACCGAATCGATGTTCTCGACAATGAAATCCCGCAGCTCTGCGGGAATTCCCTCGTCTGACATTCACCCCGAACTCCCCGACGGCGGTATCGAAACGCCGATTGGGCACCAATGCCTCAGCGGGGCAAGGGTTCCCTGGGGCAATCCAAGCGGGCGCCTCCGGATTCAGACCGTTTCGCCGCCGGATGATCACCAATGGCCTTTCCGGCGATTCCAGGCATAGAGCAGGTCGGCGAAGCGGTCGTAAGCGAAGCGCGAAAGCTGGATCAGGCCGGGCAGGCCGAGGATCTGCCCGAGCCAGGCATCGCCCGGCGTCCGTAGCCAAATCGCGACCGCGCAATCCGCGCCGACATGAAGCCTTCCCTTAGTATCGACCGCATGCAGGCGCCGCCGGACGTCTTCGAGCTCGGCGCCGAAGCGGGCGAGGGCGTCCGGCTCGAAGTTGATGTCGCGAAATTCGATTGCGCCGGATTGTGCCGCCTGCAGCAGGCGATTGCGCTGCCGGTCGATGCCGGCGTTGCAGACCGGACATTTGGTGTTGTACCAGACGGTGAGTTTGGGAAGGTCGGTCATCGCCGGACATCACTTGCGGCTGGAAATCTGAAAGGCGTTGCCGTCGGGGTCCTTGCCGTCGCAGAGATCGAACGCGCCGGCGGAGAGGATCTTGCCCATCTTGGCACCGCGGCGGGTGAGTGTCGCTCGTGCGGCGGCGACATCGGCGGCATAGAAGGCGAGCTTCGGCGGCCGGTTGCCGACCCGTGATTCGCCTTCATGCAGGGCAATGATGCAACCGCCGGCGCGAAACTCGCGCCAGCCCTTCTCGCTGTTGACCAGCGCGAGGCCGAGCACCTCTCCGTAGAAGCGGCTCATCGCTTCCAGGTCGGCGGTGAAGAGAATGAATCGGCGCAGGTCCAGGTGCATCGGATTCGCTTTCGTCAGGGCGCTGATGCGACCGCAACACGGGCAATATTTATTCGCAAGCGCCGGGTCGTCGCCTTGACAGCCTCGCCGGATCAATGGCTTAATCGCATTGCCAAGCTGTATACAGCCTGGCGGCGTTGTCCCGGGACCGGCTGTCGGCTTAGTCTCTGGGTCAAACAAGCGGCCCGGCACGAAAAGGGCCCGGAAACAGGGCGAAAATCAGGGAGAGGGTTCATGGCATTTACGAGAAGGACCGCGTTGTCGGTCGCACTGGCGGCTGCCGCAAGCTTCGTCGTGGCGAGCGCGGCGTTGCCCGCCTCGGCCGAGACGGTCCTGAAGCGCGGCATCGGCGCTACCATCGGCACGCTCGACCCGCAGGTCAATTTCCTGGCCTATGAAGGCTGGATTCAGGACGACATGTATGAAGGGTTGATCACGGCAGGCGCCGATGGCGAGCCGACGCCGGGCGCCGCCGAGAAGTGGGACATCTCGGACGACGGACTCACCTACACCTTTCATCTGCGTGACGGCCTGAAGTGGTCCGACGGTTCACCGCTCGTGGCCCAGGCCTTTGTCGATGCGGTTGCGCGCACGCTGCTCCCCGAGACGGCTTCGGAAAAGAACTACATCTTTTCCTCGACCATCTCCATCAGTGGCGCTGCCGCCTACATGGACAGCGAGAACAAGGGCGCGCGCGATCCGAAGACGCTCGGCATCAGCGCCCCGGACGACAAGACCGTCGTCATCAAGCTCGATAAGCAGGCGCCCTACATGCTGTATCTGATGAACAGCTTCTACATGGCGCCGCTGCACAAGCCGAGTTTCGAGAAGTTCGGCAAGGATTTCATCAAGCCGGAGAACATCGTCTCCAACGGTCCCTATCACATGACCGAAAACGTGCCGCAGTCGCACGTCACCCTGGTGAAGAATCCCAACTACTGGAACGCCGCCAACGTCAAGATCGACAAGGTGACCTATATCATCACCGAGAACGACGCGACCGCGATCAAGCTGTTCAAGACCGGCGAGCAGGACATCACCTACGACATCCCCAGCGACCAGCTGGAGCCGTTGAAGAAGGAGCTCGGCGACCAGGTGCACACCACGAACAGCACCGAGACGGTCTACTTCAGCTTCAACCTCACCAAGCCGCCGTTCGACAACATCAAGGTGCGCCAGGCGCTCTCAATGGCGCTCGACCGCGACACCCTGGTGAACAAGGTGGTGAAGGGCGGCTATGTGATGAATTGCGGCTATGTGATCCCGGTCCCGGGCTATGACGCGCCGAAGGTGCCGGAATGCGGGATGGACAAGGCCGCGCGGGTCGAGCAGGCCAAGAAGCTCTTCGCCGAAGGCATGGCCGAGGCGAAGATGGACAAGCTCAGCCTGAAGATCGAGGCCTCCAACAACGCCGCCATGAGCAAGTTCGCCGAGACCGCCGCGGTGATCTGGAAGCAGACCCTCGGCGTCAACGCCACGGTCAACGCCCAGGACCGCGACGCTTGGCTCTCCGCCTTCACCGCGGGCGGCTGGGACGTGTTCATGGACGACCTGGTCGGCGACTTCGCCGGACCTGAGACCTTCCTGGCCTACATGGATCCCCGCGCCGAGGCCGGCTACAACTGGAAGAGCGAGGAATTCGAGAAGCTCTACGACCAGGCGGTCGCGATCACCGACCAGGCTGAGCGCTACAAGGTGCTGGCCAAGGCTGAGAAGGTGCTGCTCGACTCCTACCTGACCGCGCCGGTGTCTGCGGCGCCGCAAAGAAATCTGGTCCGGTCCAATGTGAAGGGCTGGGTGGACAACCCCACCGGCTGGCACGGCACGCAGTTCATGTCGCTCGAATAATGCCCTCGCGTGAGCGGGGAGTGGATGGCGCCACTCCCCGTTTCATTTCAATGCCGGCCTGACCATGTGGAGCTACACCTTTCGCCGCGCGATCGGGGCCGTGCCGACGCTGTTCGCGCTTTCCGTCATCACCTTCTTCATGATGCGGATGGCGCCCGGCGGGCCGTTCTCCGGCAACCGCCGAGTATCGCCGGAAGTCCGGAAGGCGATCGAGGATCACTTCCATCTCAACGATCCGCTGTGGCAGCAATTCTGGAACTGGTTCATCGGGGTGCTGCACTTTGATCTCGGGCCGTCGTTCAAGCTGAAGGACTACAACGTCTCAGAGCTGATCGCGATCGGCTTCCCGACCTCCCTGGAGGTTGGTGCCTGGGCGATGCTGCTCTCGACCATCGTCGGCATTGCACTCGGCATTGCCGGCGCGCTCCGCCGCAACGGCCCGATCGACTATTCGGCCGGGGCCATCGCCATGGTCGGCGTCGCGGTGCCGATCTTCGTGATCGGGCCGCTGCTGCAGATCCTGTTCGGCCTGCAGCTCCACTGGCTGCCGGTGGCGCGCTGGGACGACAGCTGGCAATGCCGAGTCCTGCCGGTGCTGACGCTCGCGCTCCCGAACATCGCCTACGTCTCGCGGCTGATGCGCAGCTCGATGATCGAGACTGCGCGCACCAACTATGTCCGCACCGCGCGGGCCAAGGGCATCGGTGAAAGACGCACCATCAAGCATGCGCTGCGCGGCGCCATCATGCCGGTCGTCGCCTATCTTGGGCCCGCGACCGCCGTCACCATCACCGGCTCGGTCGTGGTCGAGAACATCTTCAGCATTCCCGGCATCGGCCGCTATTTCGTGCAAGGCGCCGAGGGCCGCGATTACCCGCTGATCATGGGCGTCACCTTGTTCTATGGCGCGATCGTCATCCTGGCCAACCTGGTAACCGATATCGCGCGCGGCCTATTGGACCCGAAGGTGAGCTATGAGTGACCTCACCGCCGCGCCGAATGGGCTCCCTTCGGCCGAGCCGATGCCGGTCGGGATCAGCCCCTTCAAGGCCTCGGCGCGGCGTTTCGCCAAGAATCATCTTGCCGTGCTGAGCTGCTTCATCCTGCTCGCGATCGTGCTCGCCTGCTATGTGGGGCCGTTCTTCTTTCCCTTCACCAGCGAGGATGCCGAT
>JAYSFH010000150.1:0-8306 GCA_041913405.1 Dongia sp.
GCCTCGACAATCTCGAGGATCCGTTCCGCCTCTATCGCTGCCACACCATCATGAACTGCACCAAGACCTGCCCGAAGGGCCTCAACCCGGCGAAGGCGATCGCCGAGATCAAGAAGCTGATGGTGGAGCGGCGCTGAGCCGAGGTTCCCAGGAGCGGAGCGACGGTTGAACGAGATCTCCGACAAGAAACTGATCTCCCAGCTCTCCTCCGCGCTCGCGGAGGAGACTTCCTTCGAAGGCCTGGTCCGCGAGCTCTTGGGCCTGCTGGAGCTGGTGACCGACCTCGAATCCACCTATCTCACCAAGATCGATCTATCCGCCGACGCGCAGGAGATCTTGTTCTCGCGCAACAGCAAGACCATGGTCATCCCGGAAGGCCTCTCGGTGCCCTGGGGCGACACCTTGTGCAAGCGGGCGATCGAGGAGGGCCGGCCCTATACGGACGATGTCGCCGATTGCTGGGGTGATTCCCAGGCGGCCAAGGCCCTCGGCATCACCACCTATGCCAGCGTGCCGGTGCGCCTGCAGGACGGCAGCCTCTACGGCACGCTCTGCGGCGCCAGCTCCGACAAGAAACCGATGACCGAGCGCGGCGCGCAAGTCCTGAAGCTCTTCGCCAAGCTGATCTCGCAGCAGATCGAGAAGGACATGCTGGTGAAGGAGCTGCAGGCCGCCAACGCGGCCCTGCGCAACCAGTCCTACACCGATGCGCTGACCGGCCTGCCGAACCGCCGCGCGGTGCTGGAGAATCTGACCCGGCAATTCGCCACCGCCCAGCGCAACAAGCAGCGCGTCGTGGTGGCCTTCATCGACCTCGACTACTTCAAGCAGATCAACGACCAGTTCGGCCACGACATCGGCGACGCCTTCCTGATCGAAGTCGGGCGCAAGCTTGCCGCGGCGATCCGGGCCGACGACCTGCTCGGCCGGTTGGGCGGCGACGAGTTCGTCGTGTCCGGCTTTGCGACGCCGCCGGGCGACGCGGATTCGCTCGCCGCGGTGAGGCGGCGGCTGCAAACCGCGTTGCAGAGCCGCTTCGACCTTGCCGGCATCCGCTTCGACTATCTCGGCGCCAGTATCGGCGTCATCGCCGTCGAACCCGACAAGGTGAGCCCCACGCAGGCTCTCGCCGACGCCGATGCGGCCATGTACCTGGAGAAGAAGACGCGCAAGGAACAGGGCCTCGCCGGGATTCGCCGCATCGCCGGCTGAGCCGCCCGGCGTTGACATTGCGGGGCGGATGACTATGTCTAGGTCATCATGTCGCGCATCGCTGCCTTTCGCCGAGGCCTGTGTCACGCAGGCAATCTGATCGCGGGCCATTAGCCCCGGGCTCAGCGCGCGCCGTCGCACCCCGAGCTCGGGGGCTCCACAACACAGGCTAGGCCTCACCATCCCGGAGTTTGCGGTCTCGCCCGCAAGCGCAACCGGCATGCCTGCACGGCGCGATACCCAGAAAACCCCGACCGTCGTGATTTCCGGCGATGGCCGCGCGACGCGGCGCCGCACGCGGAAGAATGGAGACCAATTTGATGTCGATGAAACACAAGGCGATGACCACCGGCGGCCAGGCCAGGCCGCGGATCCTCCTGACCGCCCAGGATTACGACCGGCTCTCGGATCTCGCGCGTGCCGCGGCCGACGCCATGCCCGACCAGGTCGCGGCACTGACCGAGGAACTGGAGCGGGCCGAGATCGTTGCGGAGGGCCGTCCGGCCGAGATCGTCTGCATGGGCTCCGCGGTCACTTTCCGCGACGACTCCACCGGCAAGACCGAGACCGTGACGCTGGTCTATCCGGGAGATGCCGACATCTCGCGGCACCGGGTTTCCGTGATGACGCCGATCGGCACGGCGCTGATCGGGCTCGGCACCGGCGACTCCATCACCTGGGCGACACGCAGCGGAGAGGTTCGGCTGCTGACGGTGCTCGATGTCGGGATGCCGCCGCAGTCCGCTTGAGATCGCCCGGCGTGCGGATCGCGCCGGTGCAGCGGAGTGTGAACCATTGGTTCGCCGGCGCGACAACTCTCAAGGCTTGGCGCCCGGTGCGCGCGGTTAACCAAAGCCGAGAGTGACGGGTGTCGCTAGGCTGCGGCCGCGGCTTTGCTATAGTGCCGCCCGAATCGATGAACGCAGCCTGGGGCCCCGGCTTCGATGGGGACCAGGCTTTTTCTTTGGGGATTGGAATGAACACGCTCGACCTCGACACGCGCAACCGGATCGGCAGCAAATTCTGGCGCGGCATGGCCGCCGCGAGCTTTGCCGCCCTGCTGCTCGCCGGCTGCGGTGATTCCGGGGCCGAGCGCCAGAAGGAGGCGGCCGAGATCGCCAAGGGCATCGAGGATTACCTGGCCCTGATCGAAGTCCCCAGCCAGCCGATCCGCATCCGCCATGACAAGGTCACCGTCACCCCGGCCGAAGACGGCAAGAGCTTTGCGGTCGCCATCACCGGCGTCCGCTACGGCACGGATAAAGACGCCCAGGCGACCTTCGGCGAGGTCGACTACCGCCTGACTCCGGACGGCGCCGACCAGTACCAGGTGAGCGAGCTCAAGATGCCGGGCGAGCTCGCGCTCAACGGCGTGGACGGCAAGCCGGAGGCCAACGTCAAGTTCACGACCACCGCCTTCACTGCGACCTGGTCGAAGCCGCTGCAGAATTTCCTGAAGTTCGACTGGCAGGTGAAGGACGTCGCGGTCAGCTCGGCGACCGATCCCAAGGAGACCTTCACCATCGCCACCGCCTCGCTCATCGGCGACGGCAAGGAGAACGGCAAGGGCTTGCTCGACCAGGTTTCCAAGATCACCCTGAACGGCCTTGCCGGCACCGATCCGATGGACGGCACCACAGTGAAGCTCGACAAGCTCCTTGGCAGCGTCGCGGTCGAGAAGCTCGACTTCCCCGCCTATCGCCAGATGATGGAGAAGATCAACGCGTTCACGGCCAAATACGCGCCGGCCGGCCAGCCCGCGCCCGATGCCGCCTTGAGCGACGCCGACCGCAAGGCGCTGGCCGACCTGGTGCGCGGTTTCCCGAAGCTGATGTCGGCCTATGGCTACGACTTCAGCGGCGAGGGGCTGACCGTCACCGATGCCCAGGGCAAGGTGACCGTGCAGCTGGCCCAGGGCGGCATGGCCATGGGCTTCAAGGGCATCGACACCGACAAGGCCCAGGCGAATTTCAGCATCCGGCATGACGGCCTGGTGGTGAACGACCCGACCTTCCAGGACCCGATCGCCCAGGCGGTGTTGCCGAAGAAGGGCAATCTCTCGCTGCTCGCGACCGACATCCCGGTGCCGAGCTTGGTCGAGGGCGTCGCCCAGGCGCTGCCGGAAATGACCAGCGACGATCCGCAGGTCGCCCAGGGCGGTCAGTTCATGATGATGGGCGCGCTGATGTCGGCGCTCTCCAAGTCGACCGTGAAGCTCGCCATCGAGCCCTCGGGGATCGAGACCGAGAAGGCCAAGCTCTCGGCCGACGGCGCGCTGAAGCTCGCCCTGGAGACGCCGCAGAAGGCGGTCGGCGTCATCAACTTCTCGCTGCTCGGGCTCGACGACCTGATCGCACTCGCCCAGGGCTTGGCGAACGAGAGCCCGGATGCGCAGCAGGCGATGGGCATGCTCTCGATGCTGCAGGCTCTGGCGGCGCGCGAAACCGGCGCCGACGGCAAGCCGGTGGACAAGTTCAAGGTCGATCTCACCGAGACCGGCCAGGTGCTGGTCAACGGCAAGCCTATGGACGGCATGATGCCCTGAGCGATCGGGGCCGCATCCGCAAACAATTAGCCTGCATTTGCAACAAGATGATCCAGCCGGGTTGCTAACGCCTTCTTCACTTCTCAGGCGTGGAATCGATCTCAATCGGCGGGCTTCTCCGCATGGAGGTTGAGATGTTGCGGCGTTCCAGGATGGCGTTCATCCGCGTCGTGTTGCTCACAGTCTTGACGACGCTGATCGCCGGCTGCGGCGATCCGGTGAAGGAAGCGAAGACCGCGGCGCAGCTGCGCGGCCAGATCGAGAAGGCGCTCACCCGCCTGGAGGCGACCGGCGCGGTGCCGGGCCTCGCCCATCGCCATGTCACCGTCGATCCGGATTCGGAGGTCGATGGCTTTGCGATCAAGATCTACGACCTGAAGCTCGGCACGCCGGAGATCGGCTTTCAGGCATTCAATGCCATGACCTTCAGCCTTTCGCGCAGCGGCGAGACGCATTTCATGGCGTCGAACTTCAAGCTGACGCCGCCGCCGGTCGCCAACGGCCCGAAGACCAGCGCCGAGGCGCTGATCGAGCAGCTGAAGAACGAGACCGCGATCCTCAAGCAGGATTAGGCCGCGCGCAAAACGATCGACGCGCATGCGTTCGGCGCGTCGATCCTCCGTATGCGCGGCGCGATCGCATTGCATTCCCCCGCTCTGTTGCACCGATGACTCATGCGCGCGGCATTCGAGTCGGATCGGAAAGCGTTTGTTAACTTCGCAATGGATAAAAATAAAAAAATATGTTCACATCTGCGCAATATGCATATTGACCGAGTCGCAACTCTGCATTCCCTCGGACCTCTGGTCGCTTCAATGACGACGGAAGACGGACCGCTCGCCGCCTATCGCGCCTTGAAGTCGAGCGGTCGTCTGGAGCATGACGCAGCGCAGGAACTCGCGGCCGAGAAGCTGCAGTCCGTCGCGAATGCGCTGAAGGATTATCAGCCGAGCGGCAACGGCAACTGGCTGGAGCGCTGGGGTGCGCGTCTCGGCATCGGCCGCCGCCGCGATGATGTCGAGGGCGATCTGCCGAGCCAAGGCCTCTACATCTACGGCGCCGTCGGCCGCGGCAAGTCCATGCTGATGGACATCTTCTTTTCGACCGCGCCGGTCGATCGCAAGCGCCGGGTCCATTTCCATGCCTTCATGCTGGAGGTGCACGAGAAGCTGCACCGCTGGCGCCAGGAGAAGGCGAAGGACATCGACCTCATCCCGGCTCTGGCCGACCAGATCGCCGACGAGACCTGGCTGCTCTGCTTCGACGAGTTTCATGTCACCAACATCGCCGACGCGATGATCCTGGGGCGGCTGTTCACCGAGCTGTTCGAGCGCGGCGTCGTGGTGGTGGCGACCTCGAACTGGGCGCCCGACGATCTCTATTCCGGTGGGCTGCAGCGCGACCGCTTCCTGCCCTTCATCGCGCTCCTGAAGCAGAAGCTCGACGTGCTGGAGCTGGACGGCGCTCGCGACTACCGGCTGGCGCGCCTGAAGGACCTCTCGCTCTATCATTCGCCGCTCGGCGCCATGTCCGAGGAAAGGATGCGCGCGGCCTTCACCCGCCTTTCCGGCGGGCTCGCGCCGCAGCCGGGTTCGCTGACCGTGCAGGGGCGTCGACTCGACGTGCCGCGGCAGGCCGGACCGGTCGCCTGGTTCGACTTCGAGGAGCTCTGCGCAAGGCCTCTGGGTGCCGCCGACTACATGGCGCTCGCCACCCATTATCCGGTGATCCTGATCGACCGCGTGCCCAAGCTTTCACCCGACCTCCGGGACCAGGCGCGGCGCTTCATGACCTTGATCGACGAGCTCTACGAACATCGCGTGACAGCCGTGATTTCAGCGGCTGAAAGGCCCGAGCGGCTCTATCCGGAAGGGGATGGTTCGATCGAGTTTCAGCGCACGGTTTCGCGCCTCCATGAGATGCAGTCGACTGACTATCTGAGCCGACCGCATTTGACGTGACGAACGCTGTTGACGGTAGGTCGATGGCGGGATTGGAACAGACTCTGTTAATATGTCTTGTGCTTGTGGTGAAATGAGAGTATCTACTCTAGATCTAGGGTCATCTAATATGGGGCGATGTGCCTTGCCGTTTTGGGGATACGGCAATGCGTAAGCTGATCGGAATCAAACCCTAATGGCACGAAAGAAAATAGCGCTCTTCGGCGCCGGCCAAATCGGCGGCACCCTGGCGCTCCTCGCAGGCTTGAAGGAACTGGGCGACATCGTCCTGTTCGACGTTGTCGACGGCGTGCCCCAGGGCAAGGCGCTCGACATCGCCGAAGCCTCGCCGGTCGAAGGCTTCGACGCGGTCTATTCGGGCGGCAGCAACTATGCCGGCATCAAGGGTGCCGACGTGGTGATCGTGACCGCCGGCATTCCCCGGAAGCCGGGCATGAGCCGCGACGATCTCATCGCCACCAACGCCAAGGTGATGGACACGGTCGGTGCTGCGATCAAGAAGCATTGCCCGAAGGCCTTCGTCATCTGCATCACCAATCCGCTCGACGTCATGGTCTATGTGTTGCAGCAGGCCTCGGGCCTGCCGACCAACCGTGTCGTCGGCATGGCGGGCGTGCTCGACTCCGCGCGCTTCCGCTACTTCCTGGCCGAGGAATTCAAGGTCTCGGTCGAGGACGTCACCGCCTTCGTGATGGGCGGGCACGGCGACACCATGGTGCCGCTGACGCGCTATTCCACGGTCGCCGGCATCCCGGTCCCCGATCTGGTGAAGATGGGCTGGACCACCAAGGAGAAGCTGGACCAGATCGTGCAACGGACCCGCGACGGCGGGGCGGAGATCGTCAATCTCCTGAAGACGGGTTCCGCCTTCTATGCGCCGGCGGCGTCGGCGATCCAGATGGCCGAATCCTATCTGAAGGACAAGCGACGCGTGCTTCCCTGTGCCGCCATGCTGAATGGCGAATACGGGGTGAAGGGACTCTATGTCGGCGTGCCGGTGGTGATCGGCGCTGGCGGCGTAGAGCGTGTGGTCGAAATCGACCTGAACAAGGCTGAGAAAGCCATGTTCGACAAGTCGGTTGCGGCCGTTAGGGGCCTCATCGATGTGGTGAGGAAGCTTCAAAGAGGAGAGAAGTAACATGGCAAAGTTGATGGAACTGGCGGCGAAGAAGGCTGCCAAGAAGTCGGGCAAGAAGGTGGCGAAGAAGGCTGCCAAGAAGTCCGCGAAGAAGAAGAAGAAGTAGTTTAGACGCGACGCCCATCTTCTAGGGCGTCGCACCTGCTTCGCGACGGCGACAGCCCTGCTATCCGCGAGGGCGGGTTCAAGTTCAATTGGCTTGAACCCGTCGGTCAAGGTGGTAGAGTGCGGCTTGCTGCACCACAGCATTCCGCCGGTTGTCGCCGTCGTTTGCTTTTTGAGGGAACGCTTCTCAGCGTGCAAAAAGCCGCCCGCCAAAAAGGCAAACCGGTGACGTCTCAAGTTCGCTTCTCGGGAACCCGCACCGCATGAACATTCACGAGTATCAGGCCAAGGCCCTGATCAGTAAGTATGGCGTCGCGACGCCTCCGGGCCATGTCGCCTACACGCCGGAAGAAGCGGTCCAGGCGGCCGAGAATCTCGGCGGCAAAGTCTGGGTGGTGAAGGCCCAGATCCACGCCGGCGGCCGTGGCAAGGCCGGCGGCGTCAAGGTGGTGAAGTCGGTCGCCGACGTGAAGACTGCCGCGCAGGCCATGCTCGGCATGACGCTGGTCACCCACCAGACCGGCCCGGCCGGCAAGGTTGTGAAGCGGATCTATGTCGAGGGCGGCTGCGACATCAAGCGCGAGCTCTATCTCGGCATGCTGGTCGATCGCGCCACCTCGCGCATCACCATCATGGCCTCCTCCGAGGGCGGCATGGAGATCGAGGAGGTCGCCGCCAAGACCCCGGAGAAGATCCTCAAGGTCGCGGTCGATCCCGCGACCGGGATCCAGCCCTTCCACACCCGCAAGATCGCGTTCTTCCTCGGCCTCGAAGGCAACCAGATCGCCTCGGCCGCGAAGTTCATCACCGCGATGTACAACGCCTTCAACGCGCTCGACTGCTCGATCGTCGAGATCAATCCGCTCGTGGTCACCGGCGCCGGCGACGTGCTGGCGCTCGATGCCAAGGTGAACTTCGACGACAACGCCCTGTTCCGCCACAAGGACGTCGAGGAGCTGCGCGATCCCGACGAAGAGGATCCGGCCGAGCTCGAGGCCGCCAAGCACAGCCTCAACTACATCAAATTGGACGGTTCGATCGGCTGCATGGTGAACGGCGCCGGCCTGGCCATGGCGACCATGGACATCATCAAGCTCTATGGCGGATCGCCGGCCAACTTCCTCGACGTCGGCGGCGGCGCCACCAAGGAGCGCGTCACGGCGGCCTTCAAGATCATCCTCTCTGATTCCAACGTCGAAGGCATTCTCGTGAACATCTTCGGCGGCATCATGCGCTGCGACGTGATCGCCGAGGGCGTGGTCGCCGCGGCCCGCGAGGTATCGCTGCACGTGCCGCAGGTCGTGCGCCTGGAAGGCACCAATGTCGAGCTGGGCAAGAAGATCCT
>JAYSFH010000151.1:0-8296 GCA_041913405.1 Dongia sp.
TGGGGCCGTGCTCGCCGGCTTCCGCCGCGTGGTCGGTCGCCTGCTCGGTCGTCGCTGTCGTGACGCCCTCGGCCGGGGTCGTGGTGACGGCGTTGTTGGTTTCCGGCTCCATTACGCACGCTCCTTCGCGGCGGCTTCAACGGCGCTCGACGCGGTATCGGCGCCGACCTTGGTGCCGATCAGCTTCTCGGTCAGGGCCGAGGCGATGTCGATCGCGATCGGCTTCACCTGCGCCATGGCGGCCGTGCGGGCGGCTGCGATGTTGGCTTCCGCCGCCGCTTCCTGGTCGCTGAGGCGCTTGCCGAACACCGCTTCGCGCTTGGCGGTTTCCGCGGCGATCGCGGATGCCGCCTTGGCGTGCTCCGCCTGGGCCGCGGCCCGGGCGTCGGCGATCGACTTCTGATAGGCGGCGAGGGCGCTTTCCGCCTCGGCCTTCAGCGCTTCGGCCTTGGTCAGGTTGCCGGCGATCCGGTCCTGGCGGTCGGTGACGACCGCATCGACCCGGGGAAGAGTGATCTTCCACATCACCAGGAACAGGACGGTCGCGATCACCGCCAGCCAGAACAGCTGCGGCACCCAGAACGTCGGATCAAACTGCGGCATGTCGCCCTACCTCGTCGCGCGAGTCGGTGCTCGATTACTTGAACAGGATGAGCATCGAGACGACGAAGCCGATCAGACCGGTGGCTTCGATCAGCGCGAAGGCGACCATCGGCTGGACCTTCAGCTTGGCCTGGGCTTCCGGATTGCGCATCGCGCCTTCCATGTAGTGGCCGAACATGACACCGAGACCGATACCCGCACCGGCGAGCGCCAGAACCGCGAGACCCGCGCCAACCAGCTTTGCTGCTTCGATATCCATTTTGAGAGTTCCCTTTTGCTTGAAGAGTTAGTTGTGAGTGAGTGCGATCAATGCGCCATGTGGATGGCGTCGTTGAGATAGATGCAGGTCAGCGTCGCGAAGACGTAGGCCTGCAGGCAGGCAATCAGCAGCTCGAGCGCGAAGATCGCGACCACGGCCGCGAGCGGTACGATGCCCGGCACCACGAACAGCGCGCCCAGCGTGACCACGAAGCCGCCGATGACGGCCAGCATGACGTGGCCGGCGACCATGTTCGCGAACAACCGGACGCTGAGCGTGATCGGGCGCAGGAAGTAGGACGCGACCTCGATCGGCACCATCAGCGGCAGCAGCCAGCCCGGCACGCCCTTCGGCACGAAGAAGGAGAGGAAATGCACGCCGTGGTGCATGAAGCCGACGACCGTGGCGAGCAGGAACACCACCAGCGCCATCGCGAAGGTCACGATGATGTGGCTGGTCGCGGTGAAGATCAGGCTGGTCGGACCGCTCGGCACCAGGCCGAACAGGTTCAGGAACAGGATGAAGATGAAGATCGTGAAGACGAAGGGGAAGTAGCGCTTGCCGGCGGCGCCGACATTCTCGGCGATCAAGCCATGCACATAGTCGTGGAAGAACTCGACCGCGCCCTGGAACCGTCCCGGCACCACCGCACGCTTGCGCATGCCGATCAGCATGAAGCCGGTGATGAAGATCGCCACGCAGGTCATGACCAGCGCGGAGTTGGTGAAGGAGATATCGAGGCCGCCGATCTCGAGCGGGACCAGCTTCTTGATCTCAAACTGTGCGAGCGGTGAATGACCTTCGGCCAATTTTCGTCCCCGGCTGTCTAGAGCGCCCGTTAAGCCGGACGCTCATTGCTCCTTGCGTTCGTCTTCTTCCTGCTGCCGCCGCGAGATGAGCATCACGTGATAGACGCCCAATCCCATCCCCAGGAACATGAAGACCAGCATGAACAAAGGCTGCGTTCCGGCGAAGTGATCGATCACCCAGCCCAAACCCAAGCCCGCGAGAAGGCTGGTGATGATCTCCACCGATAGGCGGGATCCAAACCCCAGTCCGGACTCCGTCCCTTGGGACGGTCCGGAGGACTCACCTGGTCCCTTGTTCGCCTCTCGCGCAGCTCTGAGCTTCGCGTCCAGCGAACCGAGATTGGGTGGCTCCTTCTCGGTCATCTGCCGATCCTCAAGCGATGCTCCGAGACTTACGCACTGCTACAGGACACCCACGCCAGTTGCCCCGCCGTGAGCGCGCGCAACATAGGTAAACGCCCTAATCCCGTCAAGTTTGATTCGCCCCCGGCTAAGCCTTTGGTGGAGCGCTTAAAAAGCCCTGAAAACGACGGGCGGAGAAGGGTTAAGAGGCGGCCCGCAGCCGGGTGGCTTCCTGGAGGTCGACCGAGACCAATTGCGAGACTCCGCGCTCGGCCATGGTGACGCCGAAAAGGCGGTCCATCCGGGCCATGGTCAGGCGGTGGTGGGTGATGACCAGGAAGCGGGTGCCGGTCTGGCGGGCGAGCTCGTCCACCAGGTCGCAGAACCGCTCCACGTTGGCGTCGTCCAGCGGGGCGTCGACCTCGTCCAGCACGCAGATCGGCGCCGGATTGACCAGGAAGACGGCGAAGAGGAGCGCCAGGGCGGTCAGCGCCTGCTCGCCGCCGGAGAGCAGCGACATCACCTGCAGCTTCTTGCCCGGGGGCGAGGCCATGATCTCGAGCCCGGCTTCCAGCGGATCCTCGGATTCGGTCAGGCGCAGGAACGCCTTGCCGCCGCCGAACAGGCGGGTGAACAGCTGCTCGAAATGCCCGTTGACCAGCTCGAAGGCGGCCAGGAGCCGCTCGCGGCCCTCGCGGTTCAGGCGGGCGATGCCCTGGCGAAGCCGCGAGATCGCGTTGATCAGGTCGGAGCGCTCGGTCTGCATGCCGGCCAGCTGCTGGTCGAGCTCGGCGGCCTCGGCTTCGGCGCGCAGGTTCACGGGGCCGATATTCTCGCGCTCGCGGAGGAGACGCTGCACCTTGGCCTCGGTCGAGGCATGGTCGGGCAGCGGCTCGCCGGGATCGAGCTCGGCCAGCTCCAGGACCTGCTCCGGCGCGCATTCCAGCTTCTCGCGGATATGCGCGGCGAGCGTCTCGGCGGCCTCGGTCGCCTGCGCGACCATGGATTCGGCGCGGACCCGGTTCTCGCGGGCTTCGGCCAGGCGATGCTCTTCGGCCTTCAGATTCTTGTCGGCGACGCTCAAGGCCGATTCCGCTTCGGCCAGCGTATCGGCGGCGAGCTTGCGCTTCTCTTCCGCCGCGGCGATCAGGTCGAACAGCCGGCCGCGCTCGCCGGCAATGCGGGCGGGCTCGGTCTCGAGACGCGCAATCTCCGCGGCGATGCCCTCGCGGCGCTCGGCGAGATCTTCGCCGTGACGCTGCGCCTGCGCGGCGCGCTCGTTCCAGGACGCAAGCTCCTGGTCGACCGCGCTGCGGCGGCGGGCGCGGGCCTCGGCCTCGCGCTGCAGCCGGTCGCTGGCGGAGCGGCATTCGATCAGCCGGGCGCGGCGCTCGGCCAGGATCGGGCGGAGCTCGCCGGCGCGGTCGCGCGCGACCTGCAGGTCCGGCAGGGAAGCCAGCTCTTCCTGGACCGAAGCGGACTGCGCGGCCGCTTCCTCGGTATCGCCGGCGATGCTTTGCACCGACTGCTCGAGCGCGGCGATGCGGGCGTTCTTGTCGATCGCGCGTTTCTCGGCCCGGTCGGCCTCGTCGCGCGCGGCGCGTGCGGCGTTGTTGGCGACCTGCAGGGCCTGGCGCGCCGCCTTCTCACGGTCGGTGAGGGCGACGGATTCTTCCTTGAACCAGGTGAGGTCGGAAGCGCTGGATTCGAATACCGGCAGGCTGTCGGCCAGCTGCGCGGTCAGTTCATTGAGGCGGTTGCGCTGGCGCAAACGGGTCGCGGCGGCGGTCGCGGCTTCGGTGGCGACGGTGTAGCCGTCCCAGCGCCACATCGCGCCCTCGCGGGTCACGATCCGCTGGCCTTGCTTCAACTCGCCCGAGAGCGCACGGCCGGTTGCCTCATCGGGCGCCACGCCGATCTGGTTCAGGCGCCGCACCAGCGCGGCGGAACCCGTGACGAAATCGGAGAGCCGCGGCAGGCCGCCCGGCAGCTCCAGTGCCGAAGGATCGCTGCCGAGGTCGCGCCAATGCACCGGCGCGCCGGCATCGGTCGAGACCTGCAGGTCTTCGCCCAGCGCCACGCCCAAAGCCTGCTCATAGCCAGGTGCCACCGAGAGCGCGTCGATCAGCGGCGGCCACATGTCGGAATCGCTGCCGGCGAAGATCGACGCCAGGGCATCGGCCTCGGCCTGCAATTTCGCACGCTCGGCGCTCAATGCCTGGTGCTGCTCGCGGCGCTCGGTTTCCTTGGCGACCGCGGCGGCGCGGGCGGCCTCGGTCTGGGTCAGGGTCGCCTGGTCGGCTTCGAGCTGCGCCTCGGCGGCGGCAAGTGCCGCGCGCGCGGTCTGGATTCCGGCGTCGTTGGCGATCTCCTCGCGGAGGCGTGCCAGCTCGCCTTCGGCATCCTCGCGGCGGCGCTGCAGCTGCTCCAGGCGATGGGTGAAGTCGTTGATCCGGCGGTTCAGCGCCGAAAGCTGCGCCTCGCCCTCGGCGACGGCGCCGGTGACCTGCGCGAGCTCGGCCTCGCATTCCTCGAGATCGGCAGTGGCGGCGATGACGGCGCGCGCCGCTTCCTCGGCGATCGCGGCTTCATGCGCGGTGGTCTCGTCGATCTCGGCGGCTTCCGCGTTCAGGCGCTGGGCGGCTTCCGCGGCGTCCTGCGCAAGCTGCTGCGCCCGGGCCGTGTCGGTCGCGTTGTCCTGCAATTGTTGTTGCCGGCCGGCGAGCTCGGCGGAGACGCGCTCTTCCTCGCGGGCGAGGTTGGCGTGGCTGATGGTGAGATGTTGCAGCTCGGCTGAAGCCTCGGCCTCGCTCTGGCGCAAAGCGGGCAGCGAGGCGGCGGCTTCCGCCTGCTGGGTCGCGGCGATCGCGGCGGCTTCGGTGAAGGCGGTGACCGCGGTCTCCGCGTTCAGCAGCGCCGCGTCCGAATGTTCCTTGCGCGAGGTCGCGTCCAGCCAGTGCAGATGCGACAGGGTCGCCTCGGCACGGCGGATATGGTCCTGCAGGTTGCGGTAGCGGGTCGCCTGACGCGCCTGCTTCTTCAGCGCGGCGAGCTGGCTCTCCAGGGTGACGATCACGTCATCCAGCCGCGACAGATTGGTCTCGGCGGCCTTCAGCCGGAGCTCCGCCTCGTGCCGGCGCGAATGCAGGCCGGTGATGCCGGCGGCTTCTTCCAAGAGCGAGCGGCGATCGATCGGCTTGGCGTTGATGATCGCGCCGATGCGGCCCTGGCTCACCAGCGCGGTCGAGTGCGCACCGGTCGAGACGTCGGCGAACAGGATCTGCACGTCCTTGGCGCGGGCTTCCGAGCCGTTGACCTTGTAGGTCGAGCCCATGCCGCGGTCGATGCGGCGCGAGATCTCGATCTCGACCGCGTTGTTGAACTGCGCCGGGACCTTGCGGTCGTTGTTGTCGAGCAGCAGCTGCACCTCGGCGACGTTGCGCGCCGGGCGGTTGCCGGTGCCGCCGAAGATGACGTCGTCCATCTCGCCGCCGCGCATGCGCTTGGCGGAAGTCTCGCCCATCACCCAGCGCAGGGCCTCGACCAGGTTCGACTTGCCGCAGCCGTTC
Source organism: Dongia sp. (assembly GCA_041913405.1). Taxonomy (GTDB): domain Bacteria; phylum Pseudomonadota; class Alphaproteobacteria; order Dongiales; family Dongiaceae; genus Dongia. The sequence continues at coordinate 5,583 of JAYSFH010000151.1, forward strand.
GGGCCGACGATGCCGGTCATGCCCGGCTGGATCGCGAGCTCGGTGGTCTCGACGAAAGACTTGAAACCCTGAAGACGAAGCTTGGTGAAATGAACCAACGAAAGAACTCCGAACTCAGGAACCGGACGGCGCCAGCTTAGCGAACAACTCTTTGAAAGCGTCGTAGGAGGTCTCGCCTTCCATCTTCACGCCGTTGACGATGAAGGTCGGCGTGGCATTGACCTGGAACGCATCCTCGCCGGCCTTGCGGCTGGCGACGATCTTGGCCTCGATGTCCTTGTTGGCGAGGCAGGCGTCGAAGGTCGCGCGGTCCATGCCGGCGGTCGCGGCGATGGTGGCCAGCTTCTCCACCGCCTGCTCGTTCAACCACTGCGCCTGGGTCTTGAACAGCACATCGACCAGCGCCGAATAGCGCATCGGCCCGGCGCAATGCGCGAGCTGGGCGGCCTGCACCGCCGGCTTGTTCAGCGGGAAGTCGCGCTGGATCAGCTTCACCTTGCCGGTGTCGATGAAGTCCTTCTTGATCTGCGGCAGGACTTCGACCTGGAACCGCGCGCAATGCGGACAGGACAGCGACGAATACTCGATGACCGTGATCGGCGCGTTGGCATCGCCTTCGACCACGTCGTCGGGCTGCGCCTGGGCGAGCGGGCTGTTGATCGGCTTCAGATCCGCCGGCGCCTGGGCCGCGGTGGTCGCGGTCGCGCCCTGGAAATGCTGCCAGGCGAGGAATCCGGCGATCCCGGCCACGACCACGACAGCTCCCGCAATCAGCACATTCCGCAAGCGAAACTCCTTTGATTTCAGAGCCGGAAGCGCCGCAACCCGAGTCGGCTTTGGCGGCATTTCCTCTCAGCATTGAGCGGCGGTTTTGGCAGGATTCAAAGGCGAGTGCAAGATGCGGGGCGCCTAGGGCGACGCGCGATTCGTCATCTTCTGTGGATGAAATCCGCGTGATGGAGAGGCGATGAGAAAAGCGGCGGAATCCCGCCGTTTACCGGTCTCATTTCTTGCGATTGTCGCGTCGGATCGCGAGTCCGAGCCGCATCAGACTTGCCTTAATCTCGCCGTCCGGCACGGCGGCGACCGCGGCGCTGGTTTCCGCGATCTCGGCCGGCGTCGGCGGCTTCGAGTCGCGCTGGCCGGCGCGGGATCGCGCCTTGACCGGTGTGGAACCTTGGCGGAAGCGGAGCTCGGCGACGGCGCCATAGCCGAAATGGCTGTTGATGCGGTCGAGGATCTGCGGCTTCAGGTGCTGCAGCTCCAAGGCCGCGGCGCCGCCGCACTCGACGGTCAGCACGCCGCCCTTGCGCTCGCCACGCGGAAAGGCGAGTTGCACCGGCCGGCTCATCCGCGCCACGTCATTGCCGACGATCGCGGCCCATTCGGTGATGAGGCCGGCCTCGGCGAAGCCGCGCCCGCCCAGCGTGTTGCGGAACGCGGTCTTGGTCAGCCCCGCCAATTCCGACGACAGCCGCGCGACGCCGTTGCGCCGCGGCGGTGCTGCCTTCTTGTCCTGCTCGGTCCCGGTCATGGTTCGAGTTTAGCGCAAGGCCGGCGAATATGCTTTAGTCGGCGGATGCGGAACAGCCGGAAAGTCGCACGCGCCGAAACCGATCCAGCGATGGCGGAGCGGCTGCTCGCCTGGTACGACCGGCATCGCCGCGTGCTGCCCTGGCGCGCCAAGCCCGGCGAGAGCGCCGATCCCTACGCAGTCTGGCTTTCCGAGATCATGTTGCAGCAGACCACGGTCGCGGCGGTCGGCCCGTATTTCGCGCGCTTCCTGGCGCGCTGGCCGACCGTCGAAGCTCTGGCCGCCGCACCGCTCGATGACGTGCTCACCGCCTGGGCCGGCCTCGGCTATTACGCGCGCGCCCGCAACCTGCACAAATGCGCGCAGGCCGTCGCGGCACGCCACGGCGGACGTTTCCCCGACACCGAAGCCGGCCTGCTGGAACTCCCCGGCATCGGCGCCTATACGGCGGCGGCGATCGCGGCGATCGCCTTCGACCGCCGCGCGGTGGTGATGGACGGCAACGTCGAGCGCGTCGTGGCGCGCCTCCACCGCGTCCGGAACGCGCTGCCCGCCGCCAAGCCCGAGCTGCGCACCCTGACCGACGCGCTGACGCCCGATGCGCGCCCCGGCGACTTCGCCCAGGCGATGATGGATCTCGGCGCCACCATCTGCACGCCGCGGAAGCCGCGCTGCGCGCTCTGCCCCTGGCGCGGGGACTGCGCCGCTTTCAAGGCCGGCGACGCCGAGGACTATCCGCGTAAGACCGCGAAGCCCGAGCGCCCGGTGCTCCACGCCGTCGCCTATTGGATGACGCTGCCCGACGGGCGCGTGCTGCTGCGCCGCCGGCCGGAGCAGGGGCTCCTGGGCGGCATGATGGAAATCCCCACCAACACCTGGCGCCCGCAGCCCTGGCCCCTGGACGAAGCCCGCGCCGCGGCGCCCTTCGCCGCGCAATGGCGGGATTTGCCGGGCAACATCCGCCACGTCTTCACCCATATCGATCTTCGGCTGTCGCTGCTGGCGGGGCGCTTGCAGAAAGCCCCCGACGGCCTGATCGCAGCGCCGCTCGACCGGCTCGGCGACTACGCCTTGCCCAGCGTCATGCGCAAGATCGTCAGCGCGGCCGCGAAGGGCGGTTGAGCGGACCGATGGGCGTGCTCAAACCTGGATATCGACGACTTGCCCGGTTGGCCGTGCC
>JAYSFH010000152.1:0-8194 GCA_041913405.1 Dongia sp.
CAAAAGTGTCAGTCATGTCTCCGAACACGTGTCCGCTATGTCCCCGGACTGAACACTTCGCGGACCATGACGATCATAGGTTAACCTGCGGGAGTTTCACTCTGCACCAGATGCCCGGGTCAATCCCCGGATCAAGTCCGGGGACGGGCATGACGACTTGTGGTTACAGATGAATCGTCGAGCTCGTGATCGCCAGCGCGGCTTCCTTGATGGCTTCGCTGTGGGTGGGGTGGCCGTGGAAAGCCCGCGCGACATCCTCCGCGGAGCCGGCGAATTCCATGGCCATGACGCATTCGTGGATCATGGTGCCGGCATTCGGCCCCAGGATATGCGCGCCCAAGAGGCGGTCGGTCTTGGCGTCGGCCAGGAGCTTCACCAGACCATCCGTTTCGCCCGCCGCCTTGGCGCGGCCGTTGGCGATGAAGGGGAATTTGCCGACCTTGTATTCGATGCCGGCGGCCTTCAGCTCCTCCTCGGTCTTGCCGACCGAGGCGAGCTCGGGCGCGGTGTAGACGATGTTGGGGCAGGTGTCGTAGTTCACGTGGCCTGCCTGGCCGGCAATCATCTCGGCGAGTGCGACGCCCTCCTCCTCGGCCTTGTGGGCCAGCATCGGGCCGGCGATCACGTCGCCGATCGCGTAAATGCCCTCAATGTTGGTCTTGAAATGGCCGTCGGTCTTGACGCGGCCTTTCTCGTCGCGCTGCACCCCGGCCATTTCGAGGCCGACGCCCATGACGAAAGGCCGGCGGCCGATTGCGACCAGGACGACATCGGCCTGCAGGGTTTCCGGGGCGCCGCCTTTCGCGGGCTCGATGGTCACATCGAGCTGATCGCCATTCGGCTTCACGCCGGTGACCTTGGTGGAAAGCTTGAAGGCGAGGCCCTGCTTGGTGAGGACCTTCTGGAATTGCTGGCCGATCTCGACGTCCATGGTGGGCGTGATGCGGTCGAGGAACTCGACCACCGTCACCTTGGCGCCGAGGCGGCGCCAGACCGAGCCCAGCTCCAGGCCGATGACGCCGGCGCCGATCACCACCAGGTGGTTCGGGACCTTCTCGAGCGTGAGCGCGCCGGTCGATGAGACGATCTTCTTCTCGTCGATCTCGATGCCGGGCAGCGGGGTCGGCTCGGAGCCGGTGGCGATCACGATATGCTTGGCCGAGACCTGCTCGGCCTGGCCGGGGGCCGAGAGGATCTCGACGCGGCCGCCGCCCAGGAGGCGGCCGGTGCCCTTGAGATAGGTCACCTTGTATTTCTTGAACAGAAACTCGACGCCCTTGGTGAAGTCGGCGACGATCTTGTCCTTGCGGCCGATCATCTTCGCAAGGTCGAGGCCGATCTTCTCCGCGGTGATGCCATGCGCGGCGAGGTGGTGCGAGACCTTGTCGAATTCTTCCGACGAGGAGAGCAAAGCCTTGGACGGGATGCAGCCGACGTTGAGGCAAGTGCCGCCGAGCGTGCCGCGATTCTCGATGCAGGCGGTCTTCAGGCCCAATTGCGCGCATTTGATGGCGCAGACATAGCCGCCCGGTCCGCCACCGATGATCACCACGTCGAAGGATTGTTCGGGCATTTTGATTGGTTCCTGGTTAGGTTTGATGGGCCTCGAGCTGCGGCAAGACCCTCACCCTGTCCCTCTCCCTACGGGAGAGGGGACGCTGTTGCAATCACTCGGTGAACCTCCTCGCCCGTAGGGAGAGGGTTGGGGTGAGGGGCTTGAAGCTGCGTGAGGCCAAGCAAGATCAATCTCAATTCGACACCAGCACGACAGCTCTCTCGCCGTCGTAGATCGCCATCTTCAGGAAGTCGGCGTGACTCGCGGGGCGCGCGGTCTGCGATTTCGCGGTTTGGCGCTTCTTCCTGGTGATCCAGGGATCGTTGACATAGACGTGCTCGTCATCGACGCCGGCGATCGCGACCCAGTGGGGGCCGTTGTCGCCGTGGAAGACGCTGGTCGAGACCAGGACCAGCGGCACCGCGCCGGCCTCGAGCGCGGCCTTCAGGTCCGCGATGGTCCATTTCTTCAGCAGCATCGGGATCCGCGCCGCCTTCACCAGCTTCTCGTCCTCGCGCTGCATCAGGTCGGAGACCTTCCGACGCTCGGCCTGCTTCTGGTACTTCAGCAGATAGGGGCCGCGCTTGCTGAGCCAGAGCGTGATCTGGAAGCCGCGCCGCCAGCCGGCGAGCGCCAAGCCGTAGGGGCTGGAACCGGGATGGCCCTGGCCCATGAAGACGGTGTTGGCCTCGCGCCACAACTGGAGTTCGTGGGCGCGGTCGATCGGCTGGCTCTTGTCGAGCGCCGTCATCGCCATCATCAGCGACGAGGGCCCGCAGGTGAAGTCGGTGCTCTGGTTGTAATAAGGCAGCTTGCGGCCGATCATTTGACCGGCCGCAAGCTTCGCGCCTTTGGAGTTCAGAGTTCGAGCAGCAGGCGTTGCGGATCTTCGAGGCATTCCTTGACTCGCACGAGGAAGGTGACCGCTTCGCGGCCGTCGATGATGCGGTGATCGTAGGAGAGCGCCAGGTACATCATCGGGCGGATCTCGACCTTGCCGTCGACCGCCATCGGCCGCTGCTGGATCTTGTGCATGCCGAGGATGCCCGACTGCGGCGGATTGAGAATCGGCGTCGACATGAGGGACCCGAACACGCCGCCGTTGGTGATGGTGAAGGTGCCGCCGGTCAGCTCGTCGATCGAGAGCTTGCCTTCGCGGGCCCGACGGCCGAGTTCGGCGATCTTGCCTTCGATCTCGGCGAGGGACAGGTGGTCCGCATCGCGCACCACCGGCACGACCAGGCCCTGCTCGGTGCCGACCGCGACGCCGATGTCATAGTGGTTCTTGAAGATGATGTCGTTGCCGTCGATCTCACCGTTGACGGCCGGGATCTCCTTCAAGGCCTGGAGGCAGGCCTTCACGAAGAAGCCCATGAAGCCAAGCTTGGTCTTGTGGCGCTTCTCGAAGCCGTCCTTGTACTTGTCGCGCAAGGCCATGACCGCGCCCATGTCCACCTCGTTGAAGGTGGTCAGCATGGCGGCGGTGTTCTGCGCCTGCTTCAGGCGCTCGGCGATTCGGCGGCGGAGCCGCGACATCGGCACCCGCTCCTCGCGCTCGCCGAGCGGGCGCGGCACATGGGGTTCAGCGGGTGCGGCCGGACGCGCGGCCGGCGCCGGTGCGGCGGCGGGTGCGGCGGGCTTCGCCTTGAAGTCGATCACGTCGGCTTTGGTGACGCGGCCATCCTTGCCGGTACCGGGCACCTCGGCCGGGTTGATGCCGGCCTCGGCGGTCATCTTGCGCACGGCCGGGCCGTTGCGGTCGTCATTCGCGGGCGCAGCCGCAGGCGCGGGCGCTGCGGCGGGGGCGGGCGCTGCGGCCGGGGCCGGAGCCGGCGCGGCGGCTTGTGGTGTCGGCGCGGGCGCAGCAGGAGCGGCGGCGGCGCCATCGCTGATCGTGCCGAGCACGGCGCCGATGGGCACCACGGCGCCGGTCTCGGCGTTGATGGCACCCAAAGTTCCGGCGGAGGGCGCGTAGACCTCCTGGGTCACCTTGTCGGTCTCGAGCTCCAAGAGCGGCTCGTCGGCCTTAACGGCATCGCCGACCTTCTTCATCCACTTGGAGACCGTTGCCTCGGTCACCGATTCGCCCAGGGCGGGCACCACGATCTGAACGCTCATCGAATCACCTCTTCCATCCCAGCCACGTCGCAATCTGCGACAGGAGCGGGAAATCGTTTCTCCAACTGGCCTCGTGATACACGGTCCATTTCGTGTCCGCCAATCCCGGCGCTAAGGTCCCAACCACTGCACCGACCGGAACGAAGTCGCCCGGCTGGGCAGTCACGGTCGACAGAATTCCGACCGACGGCGACCTGCACTCCAATGTTCGGTGCGCGGTCTCGAACTCGAACAATGGTTCGTAGGCCATTACCGGCTCGCCGGCCTTCTTCAGCCAGCGGCGGAATTGCACCTGGGTAGCAGAGCCACCCGGGTCGGGAACCACAATCGGCAAGGCTTCGGCCATCGATCTGCATCAGCTCAAGGTCAAAGCTTCGTTGACCAGCTTGTTCTGTTCCTTGACGTGCCGCTTGAAGAGGCCGGTGGCCGGCGATGCCGCCGCCGGGCGGCCGACATAGCGCAGGCGCGCCTGTTTCGAGCCCAGGCTGTCCATCACGGATTCGATCTCCGGCGCGATGAAGGTCCAGGCGCCCATGTTCTTCGGCTCTTCCTGGCACCAGACCACCTCGGCGCCGGGGAAGCGCGCCAGCTCGGCCGCCAGCGCCTTAGCCGGGAAGGGATAGAGCTGCTCGACGCGCATCAGATACACCTGGTCCTGCTCGCGGGTCTCGGCCTCGGCCAGCAGGTCGTAATAGACCTTGCCGGAGCAGAGCACCACGCGGCGGATCCGCTTGTCGTCCAAGCCCGTGCGGTCGTCCCAGAGCACGCGATGGAAGCTGGTGTTCGGACCCATCTCCGCGAGCTTCGAGACCGCGTTCTTGTGCCGCAGCAGCGACTTCGGCGTCATCAGGATCAGCGGCTTGCGGAAGGCGCGGTGCAGCTGGCGCCGCAACACATGGAAATAGTTGGCCGGCGTGGTGGCGTTCACCACCTGCATGTTGTCCTCGGCGCAGAGCTGCAGGTAGCGCTCGAGCCGCGCGGAGGAATGCTCCGGCCCCTGGCCCTCATAGCCGTGCGGCAGCAGCATGACCAGGCCCGACATGCGCAGCCACTTGCTTTCGCCCGACGAGATGAACTGGTCGATGATCACCTGGGCACCGTTGGCGAAGTCGCCGAACTGCGCTTCCCAGAGCACCAGCGCCTTCGGGTCGGCAAGGCTGAAGCCGTATTCGAAGCCGAGCACGCCGGCTTCCGAGAGCGGTGAATTGATGACCTCGAGCTTGGCCTGGCCGTCGCGGATGTTGTTGAGCGGGATATACTCGTCCTCGGTCTCCTGATCGACCAGCACCGCGTGGCGCTGGCTGAACGTGCCGCGCTTGCAGTCCTGGCCGGAGAGACGGACGGTGTAGCCCTCGTCGAGCAGGGTGCCGAAGGCCAAAGCCTCGGCCGTGGCCCAATCGATGCCTTCGCCCTTCTTCAGCGCCTCTTCCTTCTGGGCGAGCTGGCGGGCGATCTTGCGGTTGGCGTTGAAGGTCGCGGGCACGGTGGTCAGCGCCTTGCCGACCAGCTCCAGCTTGTCCTGATCGGCCGAGGTGGCGCCGCGGCGGTCGTCGCCGGAGGCGATCTCCAACCCGCTCCAGGCGCCTTCCAGCCAGTCGGCCTTGTTCGGCTTGTAGCTCTGCGAGACTTCGAGCTCGGAATCCAGGCGGGCCTGGAAATCGTGGATGATCTTGTCCGCCTCCTCCTGGGAGATCGAGCCTTCTTCCAGCAATTGCTGGGCGTAGATCTGCCGCGTGGTCGGGTGGGTGGCGATCTTCTGGTACATCAGCGGCTGGGTGAAGGCCGGCTCGTCGCTTTCGTTATGGCCGAAGCGGCGATAGCAGAAGAGATCGATGACGACGTCGCGCTTGAATTCCTGGCAGAACTCGACGGCGAGGCCGGCGCAGAACAGCACCGCTTCCGGGTCGTCGGAATTCACATGGAAGATCGGCGCCTGCACGCCCTTGGCGATGTCCGAGCAATAGGGACCGGAACGCGACGCCACCGGGTTGGTGGTGAAGCCGATCTGGTTGTTGACGATGAAATGGATGGTGCCGCCGGTCTTGTAGCCGTCGAGCTCGGAGAGGTCGAGCGCCTCCGGCACCAGGCCCTGGCCGGCGAAGGAAGCATCGCCGTGCAGCAGCAGGCCCATGACCTGCTCTCGGTTCTTATCCTTGCGCTGGTCCTGCTTGGCGCGGACCTTGCCCAAGACCACGGTGTTCACGCATTCCAGATGCGACGGGTTGGCGGTCAGCGAGAGGTGGACCACCCGGCCGTCGAACTCGCGGTCGGCCGAGGTGCCGAGATGGTACTTCACGTCGGCCGAGCCCTGCACGTCCTCGGGGTTGGCGGCATTGCCCTGGAACTCGGAGAAGATCGCGGCGAAGCGCTTGTTCATGAAATTGGCGAGCACGTTGAGGCGCCCGCGGTGGGTCATGCCGATGACCACCTCCTTGACGCCCAGCTGGCTGCCGCGCTTGATGATCTGTTCCAGCGCCGGGATCATGCTTTCGCCGCCGTCGAGGCCGAAGCGCTTGGTGCCGGTGTATTTCTTGTCGAGGAATTTCTCGAACATCTCCGCCGCGGTCAGGCGTTCCAGAATCGCCTGCTTGCCGCGCGGGGTGAATTCGCGCTGGTTGCGCGTGCCCTCGATCCGCTGCTGCAGCCACTTCTTCTGTTCGGGATTCTCGATATGCATGTATTCGACGCCGATCGAGCCGCAATAGGTCTCGCGCACGGCGTGGACGATCTGGCGCAGGGTGGCGTGCTGATAGCCGAAGACGTTGTCGATGTAGATCTCGCGGTCCATGTCGGCGTCGCTGAAGCCGTAGGAGCGCGGGTCCAGCTCCGAATGCTTGTGCCGGGGCTTCAAATCCAGCGGATCGAGGTTGGCTTCGAGATGGCCGCGCACGCGGTAGGCGCGGATCAGCATCATGGCGCGGAGACTGTCGCGGGCGGCGCGGGTCAGGTCCTTGACCGCGGGAGCCGGGCGCAGGCTGGTCTCGGTCGCGGCGTAGCTCTCCTCGCTGCCGTTGCCGATCTCGACGCTGCGATCGCGGGGCGCCCAGGAGGCGCCGCGGATGTCCTGTAGGACGATCGCGCTGTCATCCTCGAGCTCGGCGAAGAACTTGCGCCAGCTGGGATCGACCGTGTTCGGGCTCTCCAGATACTTGGCGTAGAGCTCTTCGATGAAGGGGGCGTTGGGGCCGGACAGGAAGGAAGAGGGAATGGTGCTCATGAGGACACTCGTGCGTTGGCAGTGAGTTCCGGTTGGAGACCGGTTAGGGCCGGGCCCGTTTATTGCCAGTCGGGGTCCGGCCGACAATCGGTCCAATGGTCGTACAGCTATGCAACCCCTGCACGTCACAAGACGGCGGTTTGATTAAATATAGGTAAATCGCGACGGTTTTTCGACAGTCCTGAGGGATATTAGCCCGGATTGCTCGCATCGAGCTTGCGGCACCCCCACCCCACCCTCCCCCAAAGATGGGGGAGGGCTTGGCAGAGCTACTTGCCGAGCGCCTTCAGCATGGCGCTGCCCAGCGAGGCGGGGCTTTCCGCAACACTGATGCCGGCCGACTTCATGGCCTCGATCTTGTCGCCGGCCCCGCCCTTGCCGCCGGAGATGATCGCCCCGGCATGGCCCATGCGGCGGCCCGGAGGCGCGGTGACACCGGCAATGAAGCCGACCACCGGTTTCTTGACCTTGGAGGCCTTCAGGAAGGCGGCGGCCTCTTCCTCGGCGCTGCCGCCGATCTCGCCGATCATGACGATGCCCTGGGTCTCGGAATCGCCCAGGAACAGGTCGAGGCAATCGACGAAGTTGGTGCCGTTGACGGGATCGCCGCCGATGCCGATGCAGGTCGACTGGCCGAGGCCCGCGGCGGTGGTCTGGGCCACCGCCTCGTAGGTGAGGGTGCCGGAGCGCGACACGATGCCGATCTTGCCCTTCTTGTGGATATGGCCGGGCATGATGCCGATCTTGCATTCTTCCGGCGTAATGATGCCGGGGCAGTTCGGGCCGATCAGGCGTGTCCCGGAATTGCCGAGCGCGCGCTTGACGCGCAGCATGTCGAGCACCGGGATGCCCTCGGTGATGCAGACCACCAGCGGGATCTTTGCATCGATCGCCTCGAGGATGGCGTCGGCAGCGAACGGCGGCGGAACGTAGATGACGCTGGCATTGGCGCCGGTCTTGGCCACCGCCTCGCCGACCGTGTCGAACACGGGAAGATCGAGATGCTTGGTGCCGCCTTTGCCGGGGGTCACGCCGCCGACCATCTTGGTGCCATAGGCGATGGCTTGCTCGGAGTGGAAGGTGCCCTGCGCGCCGGTGAAGCCTTGGCAGATGACCTTGGTACTCTTGTCGACCAGAACCGACATCGTCAGGCCTCCTTCACCGCTTTGACCACTTTCTCAGCGGCGTCCGCCAGGTTGTCGGCGGAGAGAATCTTCAGGCCCGACTGCGCCAGGATCTTCTTGCCCAGCTCGACATTGGTGCCTTCCAGGCGCACGACCAGCGGCACGTGCAGCGATACCTCG
>JAYSFH010000153.1:0-8194 GCA_041913405.1 Dongia sp.
TGGCGCTCCGACCCTATCCCCGCCGGCTCGAGGGCATGGTCGCGGACGCGAGCGGGCGCCCCTTCATGATCCGGCCGCTCCTGCCCGAGGACGAGCCCGAGGTGCAGGCGCTGATCGGCCGCCTGTCTCCGCGGGCGATCCGGCTGCGCTTCTTCGCGCCGCTGAAGGCGCTGACACATCGGGACGCCGCGCGCCTCACCCAGATCGACTACGACCGCGAGATGGCCCTGGTGCTGACCGAGCCCGGTCCCGCCGGCAAGTCGCCGATCTATGCCGCCGTGCGCCTGATCTCCGATCCCAACAACGAGCACGGCGAGTACGCGGTCGTGGTCCAGGACGACCTCACGGGCAAGGGCCTCGGCATGCTGCTGATGAAGCGCATCATCGACTACGCCAAGAGCCGGGGCCTGGGCGAGATCATCGGCCACGTGCTGAGCGAGAACACGACCATGCTGAAGCTCTGCGAGGAACTCGGCTTCCGCCTCGAACGCAACCTGGAAGACACCTCGGGCGTCCTGGTGCGGCTGAAGCTCTAGGATTCTTCGAGGCCGCCTGGAAAACATTTGCGTCGCCACTCCCCCGCGGCGCTGCTAAAAGGCCGGTCCATCCACTGCTGAGAGGATCGAGCCATGTCGTCTCTTGCAGGAAAGATCGCGCTGGTCGCCGGCGCCACCCGCGGCGGCGGGCGCGGGATCGCCGCGGAGCTCGGCGCCTCCGGCGCCACGGTCTATGTCACCGGCCGCACCACGCGCAGCCAGCAATCGGAATACCGACGCCCCGAGACGATCGAGGACACCGCGGAATTGGTGACCGCCGTCGGCGGCCAGGGCATCGCGGTGCGCACCGATCACCTGGTGCCGGCGGAGGTCGAGGCGCTGGTGGCGCGGATCCGCCGTGAACAGGGTCGCCTGGACATCCTGGTCAACGATGTCTGGGGCGGCGAGAACCTGTTCGAATGGAACAAGGCGGTCTGGGAGCACAATCTGGAGAACGGTCTCCGCCTACTCCGGCTCGCGATAGATACCCACCTCATCACTGCGCATTACGCGCTGCCGCTGCTCATCCAGCAGCCGGGCGGGCTGATGGTCGAGGTGACCGACGGCACCGCGGACTACAATGCGACCCATTACCGGCTCTCGGTCTTCTACGACCTCGCCAAGAACGCGGCGATCCGCATGGCCTGGGACCACGCCAAGGATTTGGAGAAGCACGGCGCCACCGCCGTCGCCATCACGCCCGGCTGGATGCGCTCGGAGATGATGCTCGGGCATTTCAACGTCACCGAAGAGAACTGGCGCGATGCGACGAAGGACCAGCCGCATTTCGCGATCTCGGAGACGCCCCGCTTCACCGGCCGCGCGATCGCGGCCCTCGCCGCCGATCCCGACCGGGCGCGCTGGAACGGGCAGTCGCTGTCCAGCGGGCAACTGGCGCAGGTCTACGGCTTCACCGACCTCGACGGGTCACGGCCGGATTGCTGGCGTTATCTGGTGGAAGTGCAGGAGGCAGGAAAGCCCGCGGATACTACTGGATATCGTTGACCCAAAACGTCATGCCCGGGCCCAGCGGACGAATGTCCGCATTCGCGGACGGGGCCGGGCATCTGGTTCAGTTTTGGACGAGATTGCCGGGTCAAGCCCGGCAATGACGACTTTAACTACCGGTAATCCATGCTGGTGGCCCAGAAGCGCTCCAGCTTGCGCAGGGTCCCGTTGACGCCGTCGAGATCGCCTTCGTTGGCGACTTCCGCGGTCATGTTCTTCAGGTGCCGGTCGTACATCTCGTGCATGCGCTCGACGACCTTCAAGGCCTTCTCCGAGAGCTTCACATGGACCGCGCGGCGATCGTGCGGCGAACGCTCCTGCACCAGATAGCCGTTCTCGACCATCTTCTTCACGTTATAGGAGACGTTGGAACCGAGGTAATAGCCGCGGTTGGTGAGCTCGCCGACCGAGAGCACGTCAGAGCCGATGTTGAACAGGATCATCGCCTGCACGTTGTTGAGGTCGCGAATCCCCTGGCGGTCGAGGTCCGCCTTGATGACTTCGAGACACTCGCGGTGCAGCCGCTCGATGAGCGCGATCGTGTCCAGATATGCCTTTTTCACCTTGAGCCCCCGAAACTTAGAATCGGCAGAAAACTGCGAATAAGCGCCGAAACTAGGCGATCGTCCTAAAAAAAGGGTTAATTTTGCAGGAAGACGCCCTAACCTGCCGAAAAAAGAGCATAAAATGATTCGGCCCGGATGGCGAGGAAATCGCTAGGCCTGGATCCTGGAAAGAAAATTGCCGCCTAGGCGGCAGGCGACCATTCCATCTCGCGGTCCAGCGGCGCAAACAGCGCGTCCAGCGCGGCTTCGGTGACGTCGCGCTGCTCGGCGGGCTGCCAGGACGGCTTCTCGTCCCGGTCGATCACGAAAGCCCGGATCCCCTCCCGGAAGTCATGCCCGTCGATCAGGTGCTGGCTGAGGCGGTAGTCGGTCTTCAACACCTCCTCGAGCGGCTTGCCCTTGGCGGTGCGGAGATGCCGGTAGGTCAGCGCCAGGCTGGTCGGCGATTGGTGGCGCAACTGCTCGGCCGTGCCCTTGGCCCACTCGCCGCTGCGCGCCGCGAGCACGCCCTTGATCTCGGGGACGCCACCGAGGCCGAACACCTGGTTCACATGGGATTCGATGTCCGCCAGGGTCGAGACCGGCGGCGGCACGGCAATTTCGTTGATCAGCAGCGGCGAGATCATGTGCACCTGCTTCTCCGGCACCATATGCGTGAGCAGGCCGGCATGGAACAGACCGCGCGCCCTGAGCGCGACGCCGGTCAGCGCCAGGAACATCCCGATCTCGCCGGGGCAGTTGTTGTAAAACAAGGCGGCGCCGCCATCCGGGAAATAGCCGACCTTGCAATCGGCGTTGGCGAGATAGGTGTTCCGGGTGCCGACGCGGATCCGACAATGGGCGCTGAGCGCAACGCCGCCGCCCATGGTGATGCCGTCCATCACCGCGAGGGTCGGCTTCTTGTAGGTCGCGATCCGATAGAGCAGTTGATAGAAGCGGCGATAGACCCGCGCGCCGTATTCCCGGTCGCCAGCCTGCAGCGCCTCATAGAGCGCGCGCTGGTCCACCCCGGCGCAGAAGGCCTCGCCGGTCCCGGCCTTGGCGATCAGGATGCCGGTGACCTTGGGATCGGTCGCCCATTCCGCCAGCTGGCCGTCGATCGCCTCGATCATCTCCAGCGTCAGGGCATTGAAGAGCTCCGGCCGGTTGAGCCGGATTTCGCCGGTACCGGCGCGCAAGGAAAACTCGACATGGGACGTGCTGGACATAAGGGGATCTGATTTGACAGTGGCGGGGTCAGAAGCCGGAATTGGCGGGCCTGATTGGCACGATTTCGACCGTTTTGACAAGTCTTTGCCGTTTCCGGCGAAAGGCGTTGGGAAGGGCGCGGTTTCATGCTTGGATGAATGCGAGATGCCCCCTGAACTGAGCTGGGGTGAGCCCCGGCCGGGTGACGAAGATCACTTGATCTCGCCCCGCCCATCAAAAATAGTCCGACCTCATTGAAATCGACCTTCGATATGGGAGCCCCGAGATGAGCGCGAAGAGCAAGAACCCCGAGACCCTGGTCCTGCACGCCGGCCACCGACGCGATGCCGCCACCAACGCGGTCGCGGTGCCGATCTATCAAACCACCTCCTACCAGTTCAACAGCACCGAGCATGCCGCGAACCTGTTCGGGCTGAAGGAGTTCGGGAACATCTACACCCGGATCATGAACCCGACCCAGGACGTGCTGGAGCAGCGGCTCGCGGCGATCGAAGGCGGTGCGGCCGCCCTCGCCCTCGCCTCCGGCCAGGCCGCCAGCGCCTTCTCGATCCAGAACATCGCGCGGGCCGGCGACAACTTCGTCGCCTCGACCGATCTCTACGGCGGCACCTGGAACCTCTTCGCCAACACCTTCAAGGAAATGGGCATCGAGGCGCGCTTCGTCGATCCGAAGGATCCCGAAGCTTTCGCCAAGGCGACCGATTCCAAGACCCGCGCCTACTACGCCGAGACCCTGCCCAACCCGAAGCTGCGCGTCTTCCCGATCAAGGAAGTCGCCGACATCGGCCGCAAGCTCGGCGTGCCGCTGATCATGGACAACACCGCGGCGCCGATCATCTGCAAGCCGTTCGAGCATGGCGCGGCGGTCATCGTGTATTCGACGACCAAGTATATCGGCGGCCACGGCACCTCGATCGGCGGCGCGCTGATCGACGGCGGCAATTTCGACTGGGAGAAGCATGCCGAGCGCTTCCCGGGCCTGAACCAGCCGGATCCCAGCTATCACGGCGCGGTCTGGACCCAGGCGGTGAAGCCGATCGGCCCGGTCGCCTATATCATCAAGGCGCGCGTCACGCTGCTGCGCGACCTCGGCGCCGCGATGAGCCCGTTCAATGCCTTCCAGTTCATCCAGGGCCTGGAAACCCTGCCGCTCCGGATGCGCGAGCATTGCCGCAACGCCCAGGCGGTGGCGGACTTTCTCAACAGCCATCCCTCGGTCACCAAGGTGATCCATCCGAGCCAGATGGAAGGCGAGGAGAAGCGCCGGGCGCAGGCCTATCTCAAGGGCGGGCTCGGCGGCTTGGTCGGCTTCGAGATCAAGGGCGGCGCGGAGGCGGGTCGCCGCTTCATCGACGCGCTGGAGATGTTCTACCACGTCGCCAATATCGGCGATGCGCGGAGCCTCGCGATCCATCCGGCCTCGACCACGCATTCGCAGCTCTCACCGGAAGAGCAGCTGAAGACCGGCGTCAGCGACTCCTATGTCCGACTCTCGGTCGGCCTGGAGCATATCGACGACATCCTCGGCGATCTCCGCCAGGCGCTCGACAAGGCCACCGACGCGAAGAAGGCCGCAGAGTAAGGTTTTCGCTTTCCTTCGGAAAGGCGCGCTGGAAGGTCCAGCGCGCCTTTTTCTATTGAAGTTCTGGCTGCGATCCGGTGCCGGGTCATGCCATCATCCGATCGAACCTGAATCGGGAACTGCGATGTACGACCTCAACCACTGGATCGTCTTCTTCACCGCGGCCTTCGCGCTCAACATCTCGCCAGGGCCGGACATCGCCTATATCGTCTCGAACACGGTGGCGCAGGGCAAGCGGCACGGCTTCGCCGCCTCGTTCGGGGTCTGCTCCGGGGCGATCGTGCATGTGCTGGCGGCGGCCTTCGGCCTGTCGGCGATCCTCGCCGCCTCCGCCCTCGCCTTCTCGGTGGTGAAATGGGTGGGCGCCGCCTACCTCATCTATCTCGGCATCCATGCGCTGATGACCGCCGGTTCCGGCTTCAGCATCGACGGCAAGAAGCGCCCGGGCCGCTCGACCTTCACGATCTTCCGGCAGGGATTCATGATCGACGTCCTGAACCCGAAGGTCGCCGTCTTCTTCATGGCCTTCCTGCCGCAATTCGCCGACCCGGCCTTGGGTCACATTCCTCTGCAATTGGTGCTGCATGGCGCGCTGGTGATCGCCGTCGGCCTCGCGGTCGAGGCGGTGATCGTGCTCGTCGCCGCACGCTTCACCGCGGCGCTGCGGCGCAACCCGCGCATCGGCCTCTGGCTCGACCGCGCGCTGGGCACGGTGCTGATCGGATTGGGCGTGCGGCTGGCGCTGCAGCAGCGCGGGGCGCATTGAGTCCGGAGGCATGACCGCTGCCGGCTCGCCACAACGCCGCCACTTTTCCGGATAGAATCGTCGCAGGACAAGGGACGAAGACGGACGTGGACAGCACCGTGCTTTTGGAGCAGCAGCGGCCGAACCAGCGGCTTTGGCGCGACCTGTCGAAAGTGCGGCTGTTCCTCGCGCTCGGCTTCGCGCCGCTCCCGCCCTTCATCTTGGGATTTCTGCTGATCAAGATGTGGGTCGGGGCTCTGCCGACCGGTATTCTCACCCTCTTCGGCGGCATCCTCGCCGCTGCCGTGGTCTGGTCGATGCTGGGCGGGACGGTCTTCCTGCTGATGCTGGCCTGGATGCGCGGTGCCCTGCGCCGGGGCGACTGCCTGCTGCTGGGCGTGCTGCTGGCTTTCACCCTGCCCTTCGCCGCCTTCCTGGCCGACGCCGGGGTCAATTGGTTGACCGGCGCCACTCCGCCGGACGCCGCTTCCTGGGACGATATCGAGGGGCGGTCCGATCGGGCCGCCGCGCTCTTCGTCGGGATCGTCCTGATCCCGTTCGGCGCGCTCGGCGGCTGGATCCTGTGGCGGATCGGCGTACGGCCGGCCAAGCCGCAGATGATCGACGTCGCGCCGGTGTTCGACTGAACTTGCGACATTCCGCCCGTTCGGCGCTGTTGTTGATCCGGGTCAAGCGGCCTAGTATCCCCGTTCTCAACAAGAACAACGCGCCCGCCCGTCCCATGCCCGACAATTCCAAGCATTCGCGCCAGCCCTTCGGCCAGTATCCGCGCGTCCGCATGCGCCGGAACCGCAGCGACGACTGGGTGCGGCGCCTGACCGCCGAGCAGGTGCTGACCCCCGCCGATTTCATCTGGCCGGTCTTCGTCAAGGAAGGCGGTGCCGCCAAGGAGCCGGTGCCGTCGCTGCCCGGCGTCAACCGGCTGACCGTGCCGGCGCTGGTGAAGGCAGCCGAGCAGGCGGCCAAGCTCGGCATCCCGATGCTCTCGCTCTTCCCCTACGTTCCAAAGGAGAAGAAGACCGACGATGCGCGCGAGGCCTACCGCAAGGGCAACGTGATCGACAAGGCGATCCGCGCCATCAAGAAGGCGGTGCCGGAGATCGGCATCATGTCCGACGTGGCGCTCGATCCCTATATCAGCCACGGCCAGGATGGTCTTGAGCGCGGCGGCCGCATCCTCAACGACGAGACCATCGAGGTGCTGATCAAGCAGTCGCTGGCGCTGGCGGAATCCGGCGTCGACGTGGTCGGGCCCTCGGACATGATGGACGGGCGGATCGGCCGGATCCGCGATGCGCTGGACCAGAATGGCCACAGCCATGTGAAGATCATGGCCTATTCGGCGAAATACGCGTCGAACTTCTACGGCCCGTTCCGCGACGCGGTGGGGTCGAAGTCCGCGCTCGGTCGCGCCGATAAGCGCACCTACCAGATGGACCCGGCCAACGGTGACGAGGCGATGCGCGAAGGCGCGCTCGACGTCGCCGAGGGCGCCGACATGCTGATGGTGAAGCCCGGCATGCCCTATCTCGACGTGCTCTGGCGCATGAAGCAGGCGTTCAAGATGCCGACCTTCGCCTATCAGGTCTCCGGCGAATACGCGATGCTGAAGGCGGCTGCGGCCAACGGCTGGCTCGATAACGACAAATGCGTGCTGGAGGCGCTGATGTGCTTCAAGCGCGCCGGCGCCGACGGCATACTGACCTATTCGGCGGTCGAGGCCTGCGCGCTGCTGAAGAAGCTCTGACGCTCAGCCCAGCGCGCCGATGAACTTCACGAGCGCGCTGTCGTGCCAGGGCACGTCGCTGCCGACGGCGTGGAAGCCGACATGGCCGCCGGAGCGTGGGATCAGCGAAATCAGATTCGGGTTGGGTGCCAGGTCGCGGTAGCTCACCGCCGGAATCCAGGGATCGTCCTCGGCATGGATCAGCAAGGTCGGGCGGCGGATCGCGCCCAGCCGCGGCGCCGCGGACGAGTGGCGATAGTAGTCGCGGGCATCCTTGAAGCCGTTCGCGGGCGCCACGAAGTGGTTGTCGAAATCGAGCAGGGTGCGGATCTCGCGCGGCAGATTCCGGGTCTCACGCTCGCTCATCACCCATTTCAGGATTTCGCGGTGGTAGATCCGGTTGCGCGCCGCGGCGATGCGGCGCTGCGCGGCATCGAGGTCGATCGAGGCCGAGATGGTGATCGCCGCCATCACCGGCGCCAACGCACCGCATTCGGCCAGATACTTCAGCACCAGGTTGCCGCCGAGCGAGAAGCCGACCGGCACCACGCCCTGCGCCGCCAATCCGCCGTCCAGGCTGCCGATCACCTGCTTCAGGTCCTCGGTGCGGCCAGCATGGTAGAACTGCTGGGTGGAGCCCGGCGCCTCTCCGGCGCCGCGCAGGTTGAGCCGCAGCACCGGATAGCCGGACCGCAGCAGATGCACGGCGGTGTTGCGGATATAGGCGCTGTCGCGCGAACCGCCGATGCCGTGAACCAGGAGGATGAGCGGCCGGCGCCGATCCTCCGCCGGGCGGTGCAG
>JAYSFH010000154.1:0-8187 GCA_041913405.1 Dongia sp.
GCAGCGAGCGCCGGAGAATCTCCTTCAGCCAGCTCGAACGCGAGCGGCTGATCACGATCTGGGTGATGTTGTTGCGCTTGGCGAAACGCAGGATCTCCGCCGGCAGGTCGCGACCGACGACGCGCTCGACCCGGGCGCCCAGGTCCAGCGCCGCCTTGAGCGCCGCCTCGGCCGGATCGTTGTCGTCGGCCTCCGGCAGGGCCGCGTTGGGGCGTTCGATGTGCAAGGCGACCCAGGGCGCCTGCAGCTGGTCGGCGAGGCGCCGCGCCGCGCGCACCGCGAGCCCGCTGTTGGGATCGCGGCCGATGCAGACCAGGATCCGCTCGTTGACCGGCCATGGGCCCTCGATGCCATGCGCCCGCATGTAGCCGAGCACCTGGTCGTCGACGCGGTCGGCGGTGCGGCGCAGGGCGAGCTCGCGCAAGGCCGCGAGGTTGCCGGGATTGAAGAACCTCTCCAGCGCCCGCCCGGCGAGCTCCGGCGCATAGACCTTGCCCTGGTGCAGCCGCTCGACCAGCTCGGTCGGCGTCAGGTCCACCAGCTCGATCTCGTCGGCCTCCTCGAGGATCTTGTCCGGCACGGTCTCCCGCACCCGAACGCCGGTGATCCGGGCGACCACGTCGTTAAGGCTCTCGAGATGCTGGACGTTCAAGGTGGAATAGACGTTGATGCTGGCGAACAGCAGCTCGGCCACGTCCTGCCAGCGCTTCGGGTGCAGGCTGTCCGGGGCGTTGGTATGCGCCAGCTCGTCGACCAGCACCAGGTCCGGCTTGCGCGCCAGCACGGCGGCGAGATCGAATTCCTGCAGCATGTGCCCGCGATGCGCGATCGAGCGGCGCGGAATGACCTCCAGGTTCTGCAGCAGCGCCGCCGTCTCGGCCCGACCGTGGGTTTCCACCACGCCGACCACCACGTTGCGCCCGGCGGCCTTCGCCGCCCGCGCACCCTCCAGCATGGCATAGGTCTTTCCGACGCCGGGCGCCATGCCGAGATAGACCTTGAGCCGGCCGCGGTTGCCGCGCCCGTCTTGTTCGCGAAGGGCTTCGAGCAGCAGCGCCTCCGGTTCGGGACGCAATGGCTCCTGATCGTCGGTCATCGCGCCATGTTACCCCCTCCCCGGTCTTCGGGGGAGGGCCGGGGTGGGGGTGCCGCGAACGCGATACCGACCCGCCTCATTGCCGTCCGGCCGCCAGTGCATCCAATGCGAGATTGAGCGCAAGCACGTTCACCGTCGGCTCGCCGATCACGCCGAGCAACCGGCCTTCGGTGTGGTCCGTGACGAGCTGCCGGACTTTGTCCTCCGGAAGGTTGCGCGCCTTGGCCACGCGCGGCACCTGGAACAGGGCGCCGGCCGGCGTGATGTCCGGATCGAGGCCGCTGGCCGAGGCGGTTACCAGGTCTGCCGGCACCGACGTCGAAGGATTTTCGGCCTTCAGCCTCTCGAGGTCGGTCTTCACGCGATCGATCAGCTTCTGCGCGGTCGGCCCCAGGTTCGAGCCGGAGGATGCCGCCGCATTATAGGCGTCCGACGTGGCCGAAGGACGGCCATGAAAATACTTCTCCGACGTGAAGCTCTGGCCGACCAGGGCGGAACCGATGACGGTGCCGTTCTTCTCGACCAGGCTGCCATTGGCCTCACGGGGAAACGCGACCTGGGCAATGCCGGTCATCGCCAGCGGGTAGGCGACGCCGGTCAGCACGGTCATGATCGCGAGCATCAGGATGGCGGGGCGGATCTGGTTCATGTGCGCTCTCCTCAGGCGAGGCCGATGGTGGTGATCAGCAGGTCGATCAGCTTGATGCCGATGAACGGCACGATCAGGCCGCCCAGGCCGTAGACCAGCAGGTTGCGCCTGAGCGCGCTGGCCGCGCCGACCGCGCGGTACGCAACGCCGCGCAGCGACAGCGGGATCAGCGCAATGATGATCAGCGCGTTGAAGATGATCGCCGACAGAATCGCGCTTTGCGGCGTCGCGAGATGCATGATGTTCAGCGTCTGGAGCTGTGGGTAGATCACGACGAACATCGCCGGGATGATGGCGAAATACTTGGCGACGTCGTTCGAGATCGAGAACGTGGTCAGGGCACCGCGGGTCATCAACAACTGCTTGCCGATCTCGACGATCTCGATCAGCTTGGTGGGATCGCTGTCGAGGTCGATCATGTTGCCGGCCTCGCGCGCCGCCATGGTGCCGGTGTTCATGGCGACGCCGACGTCCGCCTGCGCGAGGGCCGGCGCGTCGTTGGTGCCGTCGCCGCACATCGCGATCAGCTTGCCCTGCGCCTGCTCGTCGCGGATGAGCTTCAGCTTCGCCTCCGGCGTCGCCTGGGCCAGGAAGTCGTCGACGCCCGATTCCGCGGCGATCGCCGCCGCCGTGAGGGGATTGTCGCCGGTGATCATCACCGTGCGGATCCCCATGGCGCGCAAGGCGGCGAAGCGCTCGTGGATGCCGCCCTTCACGATGTCCTTCAGGTGAATGACGCCCAGCAGCTTGCCGTCCTTCGCCACGGCCAGCGGCGTGCCGCCGGCCTTGCCGATCCGCTCGGCGGCGGCGCTGATCTCGCGGGCCAAGGGGTCGCCGGCGGTCGCGTGGACATGGGCCAGCACCGCGTCGACCGCGCCCTTGCGGATCGATTGGCCGCCGCTGTCCACACCGCTGATGCGGGTCTGGGCGGTGAAGGGCACGAACACGGCGTCGGCCAGGTTCTGCGGGCGGATGCCGTATTTTTCGCCGGCCAGCGCCACGATGGAGCGGCCCTCCGGCGTCTCATCCGACAGCGAGGCCAGCAACGCCGCTTCCGCCACGTCGCGGTCGCTGACGCCCTGGACGGCGACGAATTCCGTCGCCTGGCGGTTGCCGAGGGTAATCGTGCCGGTCTTGTCGAGCAGCAGCGTATCGACGTCGCCCGCCGCCTCGACCGCGCGGCCGGACATGGCGAGCACGTTGAACCGCACCAGACGGTCCATGCCCGCAATGCCGATCGCGGAGAGCAGCGCGCCGATCGTGGTCGGGATCAGCGTAACGAACAGCGCCACCAGGACCAGGACCGGGATGTGGCCGCCGGCATAGGCGGCGAAGCTCGGGATCGTCACCACGGCGAAGACGAAGATCAACGTCATGCCGGCCAGCAGGATATTGAGCGCGATCTCGTTCGGCGTCTTCTGGCGCGAGGCACCCTCGACCAGCGCGATCATGCGGTCGAGGAAGGTCGAGCCCGGCGCCGCGGTGATCCGGACCTTGATCTGGTCGGAGATCACCTGGGTCCCGCCGGTGACCGCCGAACGGTCGCCGCCGGACTCGCGGATCACCGGCGCAGATTCGCCGGTGATCGCCGCCTCGTTGACCGAGGCAACCCCCTCGATCACCTCGCCGTCGCTGGGGATGAGGTCGCCGGCCTCGACCAGCACCACGTCGCCGACCTTGAGCGCCGTCGCCGGCACCTGCGTCCAGCCGGTGCCGTTCGCGAGCCGCTTGGCCATGGTCTCGGTCTTGGTCTTGCGCAGGGTCGCGGCCTGGGCCTTGCCGCGGCCTTCGGCGACGGCTTCGGCGAAATTGGCAAACAGCACCGTGAACCAGAGCCAGAGGTTGATCTGGAACGAGAAGCCGAGATTTTCGGCGCCGGTGACGATGTCGCGGATGAACAGGACGGAGGTCAGTGCCGCCACCACCTCGACCACGAACATCACCGGGTTGCGCATCATCACCCGGGGGTCGAGCTTGCGGAAGGAGGCGCCGATCGCCGGCACCAGGATCTTCGGATCGGTCAAGGTGGCGACCGCCGCGCGTTTGCGCAGTTTCGAGCTTTCCATGATTCTCAAGACCTCGATCTCAGAACAGATTGCCGGCATTCATCGCCAGATGCTCGACCACGGGGCCGAGGGCGAGTGCCGGGAAGTAGGTCAGGCCGCCGACGATCAGGATCACCCCGATCAACAGGCCGACCCAGAGCGCGCCCGTCGTCGGGAAGGTGCCGCCCGAGGGCGGCACGATCTTCTTGGCCGCCAGCGAGCCGGCGATCGCCATCATCGGCACGATCACCGCGAAGCGGCCGACCAGCATCGAGAGGCCGATGGTGACGTTGTAGAACGGCGTGTTGGCGTTGAGCCCGGCGAAGGCGCTGCCGTTGTTCCCGGCGCCCGAGGTGAAGGCGTAGAGGATCTCGCTGAAACCGTGCGGCCCTGCGTTGTTGAGGCTGGAGAGGCCTTGCGGGATGACGGAAGCGAGTGCGGTGAAGCCGAGGATCGCGGCCGGCAGGACCAGGATCGCCAGCATCGCCATCTTGACCTCGCGCGCCTCGATCTTCTTGCCGAGATATTCGGGCGTGCGCCCGACCATCAGGCCGGCGACAAACACCGCGACCACGGCGAAGAGCAGCATCCCGTAGAGGCCGGAGCCGACGCCGCCGAAGATGATCTCGCCGAGCTGGATGTTGAGCATCGGGATGAGACCGCCCAAAGGCGTGAAGCTGTCGTGCATGGCATTAACCGAGCCGTTGGACGCGTCGGTGGTCGCGGTGGCCCAGAGCGTCGAGTTGGCGATGCCGTAACGCACCTCCTTGCCTTCCATGTTGCCGCCGGATTGCAGCGCACCCGGTGCCTGGTCTACGCCCATGGCGGCCAGCGCCGGATTGCCCTGCGCTTCCGCCCAGTAGGTCACGGCCAGGCCGCCCAGAAAGAGCGCCGCCATGACGGCGAAGATGGCCCAGCCCTGGCGGGTGTTCTTCACCATATGGCCGAAGGTGTAGGTGAGGGCCGCGCTGATCGCCAGGATCGACCACATCTCGATGAGGTTCGAGAGCGCGCCCGGATTCTCCAGGGGATGCGCCGAGTTGGCGTTGAAGAAGCCGCCGCCATTGGTGCCGAGCTGCTTGATCGCGATCTGCGACGCCGCCGGGCCGACCGCGATCAGCTGCTTGCCGCCCTCGAGCGTGGTCGCGTCGACATAGGCGCCGAAGGTCTGCGGCACGCCGAGCGCCACCAGCGCCAGGCAGACCACGACCGACATCGGCAGCAGCACATAGAGCGTGCCTCGGGTGAGATCGACCCAGAAGTTGCCGACCGTGTTGGCTGAGCGCCGCGCGAAGCCGCGGATGAGCGCGATGGCGAGCGCGATGCCAACAGCCGCGGAGACGAAGTTCTGCACCGTGAGGCCGGCCATCTGCGTCAGATAGCTCATGGTGGCCTCGCCGCTGTAGCCCTGCCAGTTGGTGTTGGTGGCGAAGCTGACCGCCGTGTTGAAGGCGCTGTCCGGAGCGACGGCCGCCATGCCGGCGGGATTGAGCAGCGGCAGCACCGCCTGCAGCCGCTGCAGCCCGTAGACGAACAGGAAGCTCGCCAGGCTGAAGACCAGCATGCCGGTGGTGTAGCGGATCCAGTGCTGCTCCCGCGCTTCATCGACGCCGCAGACGGCATAGATCCCGCGCTCCAGCGGCCGGAGGATGGCCGTCATGAAGGTCCGCTCGCCGTTGTAGACCCGTGCCATGTAGAGGCCGAGCGGCTTCACCGAGACCAGAATCAGCGCGCAGTAGATCGCGATCTGAATCCATCCGTTGAAAGTCATGATCGAGAGCTCCTTGCGATCGCGCTGCTAGAACCGGCCTAGAACCGTTCGGGGCGGATCAGGGCGTAAACCAGATAGGCCAGCAGGCCGAGCGAGACGAACGCGCCAAGCACGAGGTCGAGGGTCATGACCGCCTCACATCCGGTCGCAGGCGTGGGTGTAGAGGATGAGGATCGCGAATGAGGCGCCGCCGATCGCGATCATGGCCAAGTCAAGCATCCGTCCAGTCTCCTTGCGGCGGACGCGCGCGATGCGCGTACCGCCTTTCGTTTGTCGTGCAGCGAGGTTGCGTGCCGGTCGGCTCAGAACGGCGGGGCGATCTCGCCCTTGGCCAGGAACAGGGCAACCTGTCCGAACAGCAGCAGCCCTCCGAAACAATCCAGGATCACATCCAGCATGGTCCCTTCCCTGGCGGTTGCGCCCGCGCATTGCGGCGCGGCCGGGTCCAGGAGACGTGGATGAAACTGGCGCCTGTGCCCGTTGGGCTTCCATACGGAACTGCGCAGGCTGCAATAAGGATTCCGTAAGGACCGGCATCTGGCGCGCGGTTGTAGGCGCCGTTTGGAAGTTCAATTTTTGAATGGGATTGCCGGCGCGGCCAACGGGAACCGCACGCCCGTCGCGAGCGGCCTCCTCACACTCCTATGTTCAAGATGGCCCGCGTCCGGGTGAATTTTAACCAATCCTTCAGGGCTTTGGCTGAAGGTTCACGCTTTGAGGCAGAGAGCTGTTGCAAGCGTCGCGCTTGCGGTTCGCCGACGGAACGGCGCGGGGATGATGCTGGAACTGGGCGCATTGATGGGAGGGATTCTGGCCGGCGGGCTGGGGGTCTTGGCCGTGCAGCGCCTGCGGCGCGACCGCGCCTCGCCGGTTGCGCAGAGCGCCATCGTCAGCCTGGTGCTGGACAGCGTCGATGCCGCGATCACCGTCTATAACCGCGACGGCCGCTTGATCCGCGCCAACCGCTGCGCACAAAAGCTCTCCGGCTTCACCGAAGCCGAGCTCTGCAATCCGGAAACCTGGAAACAGATCATTCCCCCGGAGGATTATGCCGGCGTCGTGAATTTTCTTTCCAAACCGAAGCTCTCGGACTTCCCCAAGCCGCACATCAACCAGTGGGTCAGCAAGTCCGGCGAGCGGCGGCTGATGAAATGGTCGAATGTCGCGCTGGATGACGGCCATGGCGGCGTCATGCTGGTGGTCTGCATCGGCTTCGACATCACCGACCAGCGCCGCTTCGAGCAGGAATTGATCGAGGCGCGCAACCGCGCCCAAGAGGCCAACGTCGCGAAGTCGATGTTCCTCGCCAACATGAGTCACGAGCTCCGCACGCCGTTGAACGCGATCATCGGCTTCTCCCAGGTGATCCGCGACCGGATGTTTGCCGCCTCGCCGGAAAAGACCTCGGAATACGCCGGCGACATCCATGACAGCGCCATCCTGCTGCTGGACCTGATCAGCGACATCCTCGACATGTCGAAGCTGGAGGCCAACAAGGCGGTGCTCCAGCCGACCGACATCGATGTCGTCGGCCTGATCTCGGGTTGCATCAAGCTCATTCAGAGCATCGACGCGGAGCTGCCCCTGCTCCGTGCCGACGAGCGCATGGTGAAGCAGGTGCTGCTGAACCTGCTTTCCAACGCCATCAAGTTCACGCCCAGCACCGGGACGGTCCTGGTCAACGCCGGCGCGACGGCGGACGGCGGCATGCAGATCAGCGTCTCGGACACCGGCATCGGGATCCCGGAATCGGAGCTCTTGAACCTGTTCCGGCCGTTCCATCAGGCGCAGTCGCCGCGGGTGCAGAAGCCGCAGGGGACCGGCCTCGGTCTTGCGATCTCCAAGCGCCTGATCGAGCTGCATGACGGCCAGGTCGCAATCGCCAGCGTCGAAGGCCGCGGCACCACCGTCACCTTCACCATGCCGAAGGCACGCTGCATCGCGCATCCGGACCCATCGATTGTGAGTGAATTGCCGCTCCGCGCGACGGGGACCGGGCGCTAGACGGATTTCGCTTCGCCGCTCCTCAGGGCTGGCGGGCGTAAGATTATTACCCGATCGCGGTCTTGAGATCGACCGTCGGATCGGCGGCCTTTTCCGGCGCGATGGATTTCCCGCTTTCCAGCGCCTTTTTCCCGAACGCGTAAGCCAGCGCATCGTTCATCGCATCGACGGCAATCAGGGTGCCTTGCCGGTAGTACCAGACCGACTGGCTGCCCGGCCGCTTCCCTGGCCGGGTCACGACCTGGTCATAGCCGCGGTTCAATCCGGCGATCTGTAGCTTCACGTCGTACTGGTCCGACCAGAACCAGGGCACCGGATTGTACGGCGCGGCCTCGCCCAGCATCGCCGCCGCGGCATGCTCCGCCTGCTCGATCGCGTTCTGCACGGATTCCAATCGAGTCCGCTGGCCCTGCCAGGGGAAGTTCGCGCAATCGCCCGCGGAGAAGATATCCGGATCGGAGCTGCGGCCCTGCTCGTCGACCGCAATGCCGTTCTCCACCAGCAGCCCCGCATCCCGGGCCAATTGGTCGTTCGGCAGCACGCCGATCCCCACGATCACGAGATCCGCCGGCAGTGAGGTCCCGTCGCGCAGCGTGACCGCCGCGACCCGCCCCTCCTTCTC
>JAYSFH010000155.1:0-8165 GCA_041913405.1 Dongia sp.
CGGGCAGCTTGCCCAGCTTGGTGAGATGCCGGTAGAGCTGGCCCAGGAGGCGGATATGGGCGTCGGCCATCAGCTTCCTGAAGTCGGGCACCTGGCAGACTTCCCAGAGCAGCTCGACGCGCTCGCGCCCGACCGCGAGCTCCGCCAGCTCCGGATCCTTGGAGAGCAGCTCCAGCGCCTGATGGTCCTCGGCGCTGCCCTGGCGGATCAGGCCATCGACCGGCGGGCGTTCCTGCAGACTGCGCTGCAGGGTGACGACGCTGCGGAAATCCAGGCGCGAGTTGCGCCACATCAGGTGGCGCAGCGGATCGAAACGGTGATTCTCCACCGCCTCCACCACTTCGGGATCCATCGGGCCGACTTCCGCCGTGGTGCCGAAGGTGCCGTCGGCCATGTGCCGGCCGGCGCGACCGGCGATCTGCGCGATCTCGGCCTTGGTCAGCGGCCGCGGTGTGATGCCGTCAAACTTGCGCAGGCTCGCGAAGGCGACGTGCTGCACGTCCATGTTGAGGCCCATGCCGATCGCGTCGGTCGCGACCAGGTAGTCGACCTCGCCGGATTCATAGAGCTCGACCTGGGCGTTGCGGGTGCGGGGCGAAAGCGCGCCCATGACAATCGCAGCACCTCCACGCTGGCGGCGGATCAGCTCGGCGATCGCGTAGACGTCGGCGGCGGAGAAGGCGACGGTGGCCGAGCGCGGCGGGAGACGCGTCAGCTTCTTCGGCCCGACATAGCTCAAGCTGGAGAAGCGCGGACGCTGGATGAACTCCGTGCCCGGCACCAGCGCGCGGACCCAGCGCGCGGCCGTCTCGGCGCCCATGAACATGGTCTCCGAAGACCCGCGCGCATGCAGCAGGCGGTCGGTGAAGATGTGGCCGCGCTCGCGGTCGGCGGCGAGTTGGATCTCGTCCACGCCGACGAAAGCCACCGGCTTGTCGAGCGGCATGGATTCGACCGTGCACATGAAATACCGCGCCGAGCGCGGCAGGATCTTCTCTTCGCCGGTCACCAGGGCGACGGCATCCTTGCCCTTGGCCTTCACCACCCGCTCGTAGTTCTCGCGGGCGAGCAGGCGCAGGGGAAAGCCGATCATGCCGCTGGCATGACCGAGCATCCGCTCCATGGCGAGATGGGTTTTGCCCGTATTGGTGGGCCCGAGCACGGCGGTAACGCGCGGTGCGCTCCCGTTCATGCTGCCAATGTCGGGGCTAAGCGCCTGAAATGCAAGGGTCGTGCTGCCCGAAACGCGGGTTTCACCGCGCCGCCGGATTCCTGTAAGGTCGCCGCCGCAACCGGAGGCCGCCCCATGCAGTCCCTCACCCTCGATCTTCGCTCCTATGCCGGCGTGCCCTATGCGCATGATCATCCGCATCATCAGGTGGTGCTGGCGTTGGAAGGCCAGCTCGAGATGGAAATCGGCGGCCGGGAGGGCCGGGTCGACGGCAGCCGCGGTGCGCTGGTGCCGGCGGGAATGCTGCATGCTTTCACTGGCGTCGGCCGGAACCGATTCGTGACCCTCGATATCGGCGAGGCGTCGGCCGCGGCACCCGCGCGTCTGCTCGGCGCGGGCAAGCCCTTCTTCTCCATCTCGCGCGCGGTCGAGCACCTGCTGGCCTATGTCGGATCGCGCAGCGGCGCGCTCGGCGCCGATGCGGACCACCTGGCGCCGCTGCTGGCGGCCGCCTTGGCCGACGCGGAAGCCGAGGCGCGGGCACCCGAGGCGGTGCTGAAGGCGACGGAATACATGCGCCGCGCCTACCCGCGGCCGATCACCTGCGCGGACGCAGCGAAGGTCGCCGGGATCAGCACCGCGCATCTCCATGGCCTGTTCAAACAGTGGCTGGGGGTCACACCCGGCCGCTATCTCGGCGAGATCCGGCTGGATCGCGCCAAGGATCGCCTCGCCGGCGGTGCCGAGCCGATCGTCGAGATCGCGCTCGCAGTCGGCTTCAGCGAGCAGAGCGCCTTCACCCGCGCCTTCCGCCGCCGCTTCGGCGAATCTCCGGCCGCCTATCGCCGGCGGCTGGAGTTTCGGCATAAGCCGCAATAGTCCCGGTCAAGCCAGGCGCCGCGCCCTGCGCTATAGGCAGGCATCGCATTCATGGAGCACGCCATGCGCCTCACCGATTTCAAGGTCCTGACCTTCGACTGCTACGGCACGCTGATCGACTGGGAGAGCGGCATCCTCGCCGCGCTACGGCCGCTGCTCGGCAAGCTCGGCGGCAAGGTTGACGACGAAGCGGCGCTGGCCGCCTTCGCGCGCCATGAATCGGCGATCGAGAAGGCGCAGCCGGGCCTGAACTATCGCAAGATCCTGGCCGCCTGCTACCGCGGCCTGGCCAAGGAATGGAACGCCAGCATCACCGATGCCGAGGCCGAGCAGTTCGGCAATTCGGTGCCGGACTGGCCGGCCTTCCCGGATTCAGCGGCGGCACTCGCCTACCTCAAGCAGCATTACAAACTGGTCATCCTCTCCAATGTCGACCGCGCGAGCTTCGCCGAGAGCAACAAGAAGCTGGGCGTTGTCTTCGATGCGATCTGCACCGCGGAGGACATCGGCTCCTACAAGCCCGACAAGCGCAACTTCGATTTCTGCCTGAAGGTGGTGCAGGAGAAGCTGGGCGCAGCACCCAAGGACACCCTGCACACGGCGCAGAGCCTGTTCCACGACCACCAGATGGCCAAGCAGGTCGGCCTCGCCACCAACTGGATCGACCGCCGCATGGGCAAGAGCGGCAGCGGCGCGACGACGCCGGTCAGCGGCGTGAAGACGGACTTCCATTTCGGCAGCATGGCCGCCTTCGTCGAGGCGCACCGGAAGGAATAGCCCTCCTCCGCACCTTTACGGACCGCGCCAATTCGGAGGGGCGGGAAATCCGCATCAACCCTTTGATGCGCAAGGCCCTTTGCCGCGCGGGAGAGAGCAAAGCCATTCTTCGCCCGGTAAAGGCCCTGTAAAGGTTCCGGGTGCGGCCGTCGAGTTTCGATGCCGCATTCACCATTTCAAACAGCGCAGCGATTGTAGCATGAACATCGTCGCGAGTCTCCGCCGCCGCCACGCCTGAATTCAGGAGTATGCAGCGAGAATTCCTGCGCCGGCGTTAGAGCCGCTTGAAGCGGAAGAAGTGGGGGACGCGCTCGGCATCGCGGGCCTTCTTCTCATAGCGCGTCTCGATGGAATCCGTGGGACGGTCCTGCCAATCGACCGGTGACTGTGCCACCCATTGGAAGGCCGGGTGCACCGGGACCTGCTGCAAGGTCCATTCGATGTAGGTGGGATCGTCGCTGGCGATGCGGAGCTCGCCGCCGGGCTCGATCAGTTCGGCGAGCCGGTCGAGGTTGTCGCGGTTGACGACGCGGCGCTTGGCGGTGCGGCGCTTCGGCCAGGGATCGGGAAACAGCAGGAAAACGCGGTCCAGACTGCGCGGCTGCAACGCCGTCAGCAGCACCCGCGCGTCCTCGGGATGAAGGCGCACGTTCTCGAGATGGCGTTCGGCGATATGGCTCAGGCACGAAGCGATGCCGGCCTCGAACACCTCGCAACCGAGGAAGCCGATGCCGGGATGTTCCTCGGCCTGGTGCGCCAGATGCTCGCCGCCGCCGAAGCCGATCTCCAGCCAGACCGCGCGCTTGCGCGGCTCGAACAGAGCCGCGGGATCGAGCGTTCCGGGAGCGCTCAGCGGGATGGTGAGGCGCGGCAGCAGTTCGTCAAAAAGAAACTGCCGCCCCTTGCGGAGCGGCCGTCCCTTGCGTCGACCGTAGAACTGGAATGCCTGGCGCTGCTTCAGAGCGTCAGCCATGACCCTCTTAGGCGAGCGCGGACTTGAGATTCGCGACCAGGTCGGTCTTCTCCCAGGAGAAGCCGCCGTCCGCTTCCGGCTTGCGGCCGAAATGGCCGTAGGCGGAGGTCCGCGCGTAGATCGGCTTGTTGAGGCCGAGATGGTTGCGGATGCCGCGCGGCGAGAGGTCCATCACCTCGGCCAGCGTCTTCTCGATCTTCGATTCGTCGACCTTGCCGGTGCCGTAGGTGTCGACATAGATCGAGAGCGGCTTGGAGACGCCGATCGCGTAGGCGAGCTGGATGGTGCAGCGATCGGCCAGGCCGGCGGCGACCACGTTCTTGGCGAGATAGCGCGCGGCGTAGGCGGCCGAGCGGTCGACTTTGGTCGGGTCCTTGCCGGAGAAGGCGCCGCCGCCATGCGGGGCCGCGCCGCCGTAGGTGTCGACGATGATCTTGCGGCCGGTCAGGCCGGCGTCGCCATCCGGACCGCCGACCACAAAGCGGCCGGTCGGGTTCACGTAGAATTCCTCTTCCGGGCACATCCAGCCGTTGGGCAGAACCTGGTTCACATAGGGGCGCACGATCTCGCGCACCTGCTCCTGGTCGAGCGATTCCCCGTGCTGGGTCGAGACCACGACCGAGGTCGCCCGGACCGGCTTGCCGTTCTGATAGAGCAGGGTCACCTGGCTCTTCGCATCGGGGCCAAGGCCCTTCTCCTTGCCGGAGCGGCGCGCTTCCGAGAGCAGCTTCAGAATGCGGTGCGAATAATAGAGCGGCGCCGGCATCAGCTCTTCGGTCTCGTTGCAGGCATAGCCGAACATGATGCCCTGGTCGCCGGCGCCTTCGTCCTTGTTGCCGGCCGCGTCCACGCCTTGCGCGATATCGGCCGACTGCGAATGCACGTAGCACTCGATGTCCGCCTTCTGCCAGTGGAAGCCTTCCTGCTCGTAGCCGATGTCCTTGATCGCGGCCCGGGCAGCTTCCTTCAGCTTGTCATGGGTGATCGAAGCGGGACCGCGCACTTCGCCGGCCAGCACCACCTTGTTGGTGGTGCAGAGCGTCTCGACGGCCACGCGGGCCTGCGGATCGGCACTGAGATAGAGGTCAACGATGGTGTCGGAGATCCGGTCACTGACCTTGTCCGGGTGACCCTCGGAAACGCTTTCGCTGGTGAACAGGTAGCTGGATCTCGTCACGCGTAGTACCCCGCTAAAAAAGGGAAGGAAAATTGCGAATTGCTCCGGCTATTTAGCCAAGCCGGCCCGTGCAACCAGAGTCGCCCAGTTTTGAAGCGCGCGGATCATGGTGGAGGCCCGGACTGCGGTCAAGCGCGTTCTGCTGCGCCGCAACCCGGCAAAAACTCAAGGGATTCTGGCGGTTAGTTGAAACGGCCAACGCGGCGGGGCGGTTCCCGGCCGGGCCCTAGGCTCACTCTTCGTCCTGGAGACCCCGGGCGATCGACTTGATCAGCTCGAACAGCCGCTTCCTCAGCGCCGGGTCGGTGATCCGGTAATAGGCGCGGACCAGTTCGAGGGTCTCGCGCTTGGCCATCGGGTCCGGCTCGTATTCGACGGTCGGCGGATGGGCGAGCCCCATGAGCCGGCTCGGGCTCTTGTCCTGCACACCGCCCGGCATCTCGTCGAAGAAATAGGCGATCGGCACGTCGAGCACACGCGACAGATCGTAGAGACGACTGGAGCCGACGCGGTTGGCGCCGCGCTCGTATTTTTGCACTTGCTGGAAGGTAAGGCCGATCGCCTCGCCGAGCTTCTCTTGACTGAGACCCAGCAACGTGCGGCGCAAGCGGATGCGGGTGCCGACATGAACGTCGATCGGATTGGGAAAGCCCTTGCTGGCCATCCGACCCGATGACTTGCGGCCGCGCGCCGTCTTACGCTTTTCCATCTGCCTTGCCATGCCCGATGCGATTCCCATCCGCCAGCGCACTGTTACGCGCCGTCACGTATAGACATACAACCATATGCAGTCAACGCTCGATTCCGCGTCGCAACGTGTGACTCGTGACCTGAATCAAGTCGACGAAAACAACTGCAATGAGAGAGTTATCACAGGCTATGAGATCGAAGACTTGCGCACGCGAAACAGGATAGGAATGAGCGCAAGAACAATCAACGGCAGCACGGTGAACAATCCGAAGCGCGCGAATGGCGTCGGCGAAGACAGCGCCGGTGGAACGATCGCATCGATCACCGCCTCGACCACCAGATTGGAGCGAGTCTCGACACGGCCGTAAGCATCGATCACGCCGGAGATTCCGGTGTTGGCCGCGCGCAGCATCGGAATACCTTCCTCGACGCTGCGAAAGCGCGCCGTCGCAAAATGCTGCGATGGTCCGGTACTGGTTCCGAACCATCCGTCATTGGTCACGTTGACGAGGAGTGCAGGACGATCGTTGGGATCGACGACAGCGCCGGGGAAGATCACTTCGTAGCAGATCAACGGACTGAACGGCGGCAGCGCGGTCGCGTGCAGCGTGCGCGGCCCCGGGCCCGGGGTGAAATTCATCGAGCCCGGCGTGAGCTTGTTGATGAAGGGGAATCTCCCACGCAATGGGACATACTCGCCGAGCGGAACCAAGTGGAACTTGTCCGCCGTTCCTAGGATTTGACCTCGATCATCCAGAACCGCGAAGGAGTTCCAGATCTCGGTGAGCGGGCCGTCGAGTGGTTCGCCGCGCGGCGCGCCGGTCAGCAGAAGCCCTTGCGGCGGCACCGCCTGAGACAGGATCCGGCGCAGATTGGGATCGCGTTCGAGGAGGAAATTGACCGCGGTCTCAGGCCAGATCACCGCCTTCGCCCGGTCGAAGCCCGGCGTGTCCAAGGTGAGGCGCATCAGCGTCTGGATCTGGTCCGCACGCGATTCGCTGGAGAGCTTCAGGCTCTGCGCGATGTTGGGCTGGATCAAGCGAACGTGAACAGCGCCCGGATCGGAGTCCGGCGCCGTTGGAACGGCGTTGGACAGTCGCCAGAAGCCGCCCAGATAGAGTGTGCCGAGCACCAGGGCCATGCCGATCGCGGCGGCCCGCGCGGCCCGCAGGTCCATCGCGACGAAGAGCGCCGGCAAGGCGAGGGCAAAGACGGTGACGAGGCTGAGGCCCCAGGCGCCCCAAAGCGAAGCGGACTGCATCATCGCGTCGCTGCCGCTCCAGATATAGGCGGCGAGATCCCAGGGATAGCCGGTCAGCACATGGCCGCGCAGCCATTCGGCGATGGTCCAGAAGGCGGCGAAGGCCGCGATGCCGGCCACCGAGAGCCGTTGCGGCAGAGTGCGAAAGGCGAGCGTCGCCAACGCCGGATAGAGCGCCAGATAAGCGGCGAGCCCGCCCAGGACCGGTGGGATCATCCAGCCGAAGCGCTCGGCATCAACCAGGAAGGATTCGGCGATCCAGTAGCTGTTGACCGCGAAATGCCCGAGCCCCCACCACCAGCCCAGGGCAAAGCCCTTGCGCCGGCTCGGCGCTTCCGCGGCGAGCCAGACCAGACCGGAAATGCCGAGCACGAAGGCGGGCACGAAATTGAGCGGCGCGAAGGCGAGGCCGGCAATCGCGCCCAGCACCGCGGCGAGGCCATAGGCACGCCAGCCGGAGATCGCGCCGAGGCTTCGCGCCGGGCGCGATGGCGGCGACCCGGTCATCTCACGAGCGAGCATCGGCTATTCCTTGTCCCGTTCCGGCTTGGGCGGCGCGTTGCGCACGCGCAGGCGCTTGATGCGGCGCGGATCCGCGTCCAGCACCTCAAAAGCGATGCCGGACGGATGGGTCACGAGCTCGCCGCGCGCCGGCACGCGATCGGTGAGCGACATGACCAGGCCGCCCAAGGTGTCGATGTCGGCTTCGCGCTCTTCCTCGGTCAGGATCGGGCCGACGCGCGTTTCAAAGTCGCTGATCGTGGTGCGCGCATTGGCGATCAAGGTGCCGTCGGGCCGCTCGACCAGGTTGGGCCCGCGCACCACGTCATGCTCGTCCTCGATCTCGCCGATGATCTGCTCGACCAGATCCTCGATGGTCACCAGGCCGTCGGTGCCGCCGAACTCGTCCACGACCAGGACCATGTGCGCACGGGCGAGGCGCATCTGCAGCAGCAGATCCAGGAGGCGCACCGAGGGCGCCACAAAGACCGGCTCGCGCAGCACGCGCTTCAGCTGGAACTTCTCCGGCTCGAAGATCGACGGCAACGCGTCCTTGATATGGACGATGCCGATGATGTCGTCGAGATTCTCGCTGTAGACCGGCAGGCGCGAATGGCCGAACTCGCGCACGGTCTGGATGAGGGCCCTGAGATCGACATCCTCTGCCACCGCCTTGATGTCGGCGCGCGGCACCATGACGTCATAGGCGGTGAGTTCGCCGAACTTGAGGACGTTC
>JAYSFH010000156.1:0-8164 GCA_041913405.1 Dongia sp.
GCTTTTCCAGCGCCGCCTCGCTCTCCAGGAAGATCACCGTATGCGGCACGCCGGTATCGATGCTCAAACACTCGAAACCCCGGCCGCCCACCTCGATCGAGAGCGGGGGACGTTCATCGACCGGCGGCGTCATCTGCAGGGTGATGATCGCGCCGTCCAGCGCCGCCTTGATCGGTCCGGCGTCGGTCGCCATCGTGCCGGCGCCGCGGATCAGGCCGAGCTGGGCCGCGCGCAGCACGGTGCAGCGGGCACCGTTGCCGCACATCTCGCCGTCCATCCCGGTGCGGTTCACATAGGTCATGCGGAAGTCGGCGCAGTCGCGGCCCGGCTGGATCAGGATCAGCCCGTCGCCGCCCAGGCCCTTGCGCCGGTCGCAGATTTCCCGCGCCAGTTCCTCGCGCCGCGCATGCCAGTTTCCGGCGCGGTCGTCGATCACCACGAAGTCGTTGCCGCAACCATGCATCCGCGCGAAAGCCAGGCCGCCGCGCTTCGAAGCCGCGTTCACTTCAGGCCTCCATGGGCATCGGCCGGGCCGCCGACATGGCCGATGAAGCGGCCGTAGAGGCCCGAGACTTCCGCCATGCGCTTCTCCACCGCCGGCCCCAGTTCCTTGAAGATCTCGTTGATCATCAGGTTGCTGAAGCTCGCCATCTGCGCGGTCGATTCCCAGAACATGTTGAACTCGGTCGGGATCACGAACATCTCATCCACGACCTCGTGGCCCCAGTTGCAGTAGATGTCCGTGACCAGTGTGGTCGGGATCTTGGCCCGCCGGGCTTCCCCTGCCAAGTCCAATGCCAGGCGGGAATAGCGCCGCGCCTCGAACAGCACCAGGGCGTTGTCCTTCGGCGCCTCCAGCAGCACATCGGCGAAATTGCCGCCGGCGAGATCCACCAGTTGGACACCGGGCCGAAGGTATTGCAGCTGGTTGCAGAAGAACTGGGCGATCCCGCGCTCGGTCTGGAAGCCGGCGACATGGACCCGGGAGGCCCGGGCCAGCCGCTTCA
Organism: Dongia sp.; assembly: GCA_041913405.1. GTDB lineage: Bacteria > Pseudomonadota > Alphaproteobacteria > Dongiales > Dongiaceae > Dongia. The sequence goes on from JAYSFH010000156.1 coordinate 1,008, forward strand.
CCACTCGTTTCCACTCCTTGGTCTGCGCCATCTCATAGATGCCGACCAGCGCCGCGATCTCCAGCTCCAGCCCGCGGGCGAGGGCATCGGCGCGGCGCCCGCTGCGCGCGCGGAAATCCTTCAGCCGGTCGCCGATCAGCCAGGGCGCGTCGCCGATATCGGCCTTGAGATCCGCCTTCAGGTCCTTGAAATGCCGATAACCCAGAGATCGGCAGAAGCGCCCGACCATCGGCTCGCTGACCCCGGTCTTCTCCGCGACCGTCGCCGCGGTCTCGAAGGGCAGGGCGGAGAGGTTGGCGAGCATGTAGCTGGCGACCGCCTTTTCCGCCTTGGTGGCTTCGGCGAGGCTGGCGGTCAGGCGCTGTCGAACCGAGCTCTTCATGGGTCCCGGCAATGGCTGGATGACGCAGTCTCGCCAGTTTTCTAAAACCCAGTCAATTGATTTCCATTTTCTGACCGCCTAGACTTCCCGGGATCAGAATCAGCCATTCGGGCTGACGTGAGGAAACGGGCCGCAACGACGGCCGACCGCAGGGAGCATCGGGCGTTTTGGTCAAGGCGGAACATCGGCCTTATCTGCTGCTGTCGCCGGCGCTGCTTTCGCTCGCCCTGTTCCTGATCGCGCCGATCCTCTTCATCTTTGCCTATTCCTTCTGGCTCCGGGCCGACAACGGCCAGGACATCCCGGCATTCCAGTTCGGCAACTGGCAAGCCGTGCTTACGGATTCCTTCTACTGGCTGGCCTTGCGTGAGACCTTCATCACCTCGGCGGCCACCACGCTGATCTGCATCGTCGTCGGCTACCCCGCCGCCTATTTCCTGGCGCGCTGCCGGTTCAACAACAAGGCCCTGCTGCTCTTCCTGCTGTTCCTGCCGTTCTGGATCTCCTACATCATCCGGACCTTCGCCTGGATCAACGTGCTGGGTAAGAACGGCTTCGTGAACTCGGTGCTGATATCGCTGGGCCTCATCGATGAGCCGCTGAAGCTGCTCTACAACGACTTCTCGGTGATCATGGGCCTGGTCTATTTCCAACTGCCCTACATGATCATCAATGTCTATGTCAGCCTCGACGGCATCGACCGGAATCTCGAATCCGCGGCGCGGACCCTCGGCTGCACGTCCTGGCAGACCTTCCGCGAGGTGACCCTGCCGCTCTCGCTGCCCGGCCTCGGTGCCGGAAGCCTGCTCTGCTTCGTGCTGGCGGCCGGCAGCTTCGTGACGCCGCGGCTCCTGGGCGGCACCGACACGCTGTTCTATTCCCAGCTGATCTACGATGCCGTGATCGGGCAGCTCGACTGGCCCACGGGATCGGTGCTGTCGATGATCCTGCTGGCGTCCCTCGCGCTGGTGGTCGCGGTCTACAACCGCTTCATGAGCCTCTCCGACATCTACCGGAGCTTCGCGAAGTGAGGGGCGCGGGCGACATCGCCGGTTGGAACGCGCTGCGGCTGACGACCCTGGCGGTCTACATCTTCATGTTCGCGCCGATCATCGTCGTCGTCCTGCTGGCCTTCAATTCCTCGCGCAGCGGCGCCTTCCCGATGGAAGGCTTCAGCCTGCAATGGTTCGGCAAACTGTTCAGCAACCAGTCGATCGTCGACGCCTTCAAGACCTCGTTGATCCTGGCCTGCACCTCGTCCCTGCTGGCGACGGCCCTGGGCGTGATGGCGGCAATCGCGCTCATCCGCTACAGCTTCAAGGGCAAGGCGGTCATCAACAACCTGCTCAGCCTGCCGCTGCTGATGCCGGAGGTAGTGCTCGGCGTCGCCCTGCTCATGTTCCTCAAGTTCCTGCAGCAGCCCCGCAGCTTTCTGGTGCTGATGATCGGCCACACCGTGCTCTCGCTCCCCTATGTCGTGCTGGTGGTGCAGGCGCGACTGGTCGGCCTGCGGCAGCATTACGAAGAAGCCGCATTGAGCCTCGGCGCCAACCGGCTGCAGACATTCAAGGAGATCACCTTGCCGCTGATCTCGCCGGCGGTGGTCGGCGGCTTCCTGTTCGCGGCGACGCTCTCCTTCGACAACATCACCGCGACCTTGTTCTGGAAGAAGCCGGGCATCGAAACCGTGCCGACCAAGATCTTCGCCATGCTCAGGACCTCGATCAGCCCGGAGATCAACGCTTTGGGCGCCGTCATGATCGTGATCACCATCGCGCTGCCCTTGCTCGGCGGCCTGGTGGTGCGGCGGATCAGCCGCGGCCGATAACGACAACGCGCGTTCCGGCATGGGGCCGGGCGCCAAGCAGGAGGGTGCTATGAAGAAGCTGGATGACTACAAGAGATACGAGCGGCTGCTCGGGGCCTATGAGAGCGGGGACATCGATCGCCGCTCGCTGCTGAAGATTGTCGGCGCCATGGCGGCCGCCGTCGGCGTGGTCGGCGGTCCGCTGACGGGCCTCAGCCGAAAGGCGCTGGCCGCCAATCCGGACAGCATCCGCTTCGACGGCTGGGGCGGCATCGTCTCCGAGGCCTTCCACAACTTTGCCTTCCCGCCGTTCACCGAGAAGACCGGCATCAAGGTGGTCGAGGGCGAGTTCGGCGACACCGAGGAGTTCCTCTCCCTGGTGAAGGCGGCGCAGCCGGGCGACTACAACATCTTCCTGGTCTCCGGCGTCTACGACTACGCGCGCTTCACCAAGGCCGGCTTCGGCGACTTCGTCAACGAGGCGAACATCCCGAACCTCGCCAACGTGCTCCCGGCGACCATCGAGGCCTTCAAGGCGGAGTCCGGCGGCAAGCTGGCGGCCGTGCCGTTCGACTACGGCGTCACCGGCCTCGCCTATAACCGCAAGTACATCTCGGACGAGGAGGCGAAAGCCGCCGGCGTCAAGCTGCAGTTCGACGAGAAGTACAAGGGCAAGATGGCGCTCTACAACAGCTTCCAGACCCGGATCTGGATGGCCAGCCTCCTGCTGGGCCAGGACCCGCAGGGTGCCACCGACATCAACGCCGTCTACGACGCGCTCCGCAAGCAGCGCGACCTGGTGGTGAAGTACTGGGATTCCGGCCAGGAGTTCATCGATCTCATGGCCAAGGAGGAGATCATCGTCTCCGACGGCTGGTCGGGCCGCGTCGCCGCCCTGCAGCAGGACGGCCACGACATCGGCTTCCTGCCGAATGTCGGCTTCGCCTGGCTGGAAGGCCTCTACGTCCTGAAGGGCAGCCCGATGGAAGCGGCCGAGCAGCTGCTGAACTTCTGCATCGAGCCGAAGGTCGCGATCGCGATCGCCGAGGGCCAGAACTATCCGTCGTCGCTCGACCCGACCAAGGTGCCGATGACCGACAAGATCAAGAAGCTGCCGGCCTATGACGACACCGGCAAGTTCGTGGGCTATGTCTGGGATAAGGCGCAGTACTGGGTCGACAACCAGGACGCCTACAAGAAGGAATGGGACCGCATCTCCAAGGGTGCGTAACCAGGCTTGAACACCCGGCCGCCGCCCCTGGGGATGGCGGCCGGGCCTTTCTCTGAATCACCACGAAGAATGCGATGAACGCCGTCGAACTCAGCCAGATCACGCGCCGCTTCGGCAACGCCGTCCTCGCCGTCGACAACATCGACCTCGACGTGCCGGAAGGTGCCTTCGTGACCCTGCTCGGCCCCTCGGGCTGCGGCAAGACCACGACCCTGCGCATGATCGCCGGCCTGGAGACGCCCGATGCGGGCGAGGTGCGGATCAAGGGGAAGAGGGTCAACGAGGTCGCGATCCACAAGCGCAACCTCGGCATCGTGTTCCAGAATTATGCGCTGTTTCCGCACAAGTCGATCTTCGACAACGTCGCCTTCGGCCTCAAATACCGCAACGTGCCGAAGGACGAGATCCGGAAGCGCGTGACCGCGGCGCTCGACATCGTGCGGCTGCCCGGCGTCGAGACGCGCTTCCCGAGCCAGCTCTCCGGCGGCCAGCAGCAGCGCATCGCGCTGGCCCGCGCTTTGGTGATCGAGCCCGACGTGCTGCTCCTGGACGAGCCGCTCTCCGCCCTCGATGCCAACCTGCGCGAGGAGATGCGGGTGGAGTTGAAGAACATCCAGCGCCGGGTCGGCGTCGCCACCGTCTTCGTCACCCATGACCAGGGCGAGGCGCTGGCCATGTCCGACATCGTCGTGGTGATGAACAAGGGCAAGATCGAGCAGATGGGTGCGCCCGCCGAGGTCTACGAGCAGCCGCAGAGCGAGTTCGTCGCCAACTTCCTCGGCAACGCCAATTTCCTGACTGCGACCGTGGCGGGCGGCGAGGGCGGCATGATCCAGGCGCGCCTCGCCGACGGCTCCACCTTGCGGGTCGGCGGCGGTGCGACCCGGCAAGTCCATGCCGGCGATACGGTCAAGGTCGTGGTCCGCGCCGAGAAAGTGGTGTTGGGATCGCAGCAGATCGGAGCGCTCGCGGGCAAGATCGTCGACGTCGATTACCTCGGCGCGCTCGCCCGCTACGAGGTGGAGCTTCAGGGCGGCCAGCGGCTGCGGGCGCTCTCCTCCCTGCATGAGAAGGTCCGCGGCCTCGGCGAGACCGTGGGCGTGGGCATCGACCCGGAGCATTGCCGGATCCTCTAGCTGCGCCTACATTTCCCTTGGTGCGGCGAGGAGTGGGCCATGGCGCTCTACGACTATGATCTTTTTGTGATCGGCGGCGGCTCCGGCGGCGTCCGGGCGGCGCGCATGTCGGCAGGATACGGTGCCAAGGTCGGGATCGCCGAGGAATACCGCTGGGGCGGCACCTGCGTCATCCGCGGCTGCGTGCCGAAGAAGCTGCTGGTCTACGCATCCCACGTCCATGACGAGATCGCCGATGCCGCCGGCTTCGGCTGGACCATCCCGGAAGCCGCGTTCAGCTGGCCGAAGCTGATCGAGAACAAGGACAAGGAGATCGCGCGCCTCTCGCGGATCTATGTCGATCTCCTGACCAAGTCGAAGGTCGAGCTGATCGAGGCCCATGCCCGCCTGGTCGATCGGCACACCATCGAGCTCGACGGCCGCCAGGTCCGGGCCAAGACCATCCTGCTCGCAACCGGCGGCAAGCCGGAGCGGCCGCAGATTCCGGGCATCGAGCATTCCATCACCTCGAACGAGGCCTTCCACCTGGCCCATCTGCCGAAGCGGGTCGCGGTGGTGGGCGGCGGCTACATCGCCGCCGAGTTCGCCGGCATCTTCAACGGACTCGGCGCCAAGACCCATCTCATCTATCGCGGCGCGCCGATCCTGCGCGGCTTCGACGACGACGTCCGCGCCTTCGTGACCGAGGAGATCAGGAAGAAGGGTGTCGATCTGCGCACCAACAGCGATGTCGAGGCGATCGAGCAGGCGGGGACGCATCTACGTCTGAGGCTGAAGGGCGGCGAGAGCCTGGACGTCGATCAGGTCCTTTATGCCACCGGCCGCGTCCCCAACACCGGCGACATGGGCCTCGCGGCCGCCGGGGTCGACGTGGACAAGAAGGGCGTCATCCGGGTCGATGGCCATTCCCGGACCTCGGTCGAGAACATCTATGCGATCGGCGACTGCACCGATCGCCTCAACCTGACCCCGGTCGCGATCAAGGAGGCGATGGCCTTCGCCGACACCGTGTTCGGCGGAAGGCCCTGGGCGATGGACCACAACAACGTCGCGCATGCGGTGTTCAGCCAGCCCTCGGTCGCCACCGTCGGCATGAGCGAGAACGCGGCGCGCAGCGAAGGCCGCCGGCTCGACATCTTCAAGACGAGTTTCAGGCCGCTGAAGGCGACTCTCTCCGGCTCCACCGAGCGCATGTTCATGAAGCTGGTGGTCGATCGCGGCAGCCAGGTCGTGCTCGGCGTTCACATGGTGGGCGCCGATGCCGCGGAGATCATCCAGTCGATCGCCATCGCCGTGAAGATGGGTGCCACCAAAGCCCAATTCGACCAGACCGTCGCGCTGCACCCCACCGCGGCGGAGGAGTTCGTCACCATGCGCACCCCGGAGCCCGAGCCGGTCGAGCCGGGCCTGGAGGACATGCAGGCGGCGGGGGAATAGAAGCAGAATTTTGGAGACCGTCTTGACGTCGCCGTCGTATCGTATTATGTATTTAACCGACTGGTTAAATACGAGATGCGATTCTTATGGACCCGCTGAGCCAAACCTTCGCCTGCCTGGCTGACCCGACGCGCCGCGCGATCCTGGCGCGGCTGGCCAAGGGCAGCGTATCGGTCGGCGAACTGGCCGAGCCTTTCGACATGAGCCTGCCGGCGATCTCCAAGCACCTCGCAGTGCTGGAGCGCGCCGGGCTGATCGAGCGGGAGCGGGAGGCGCAGTGGCGACGCTGCGTCTTGAAGCCGGCGCCCCTCAAGGGTGCACATGACTGGCTTGGCGACTATGCGCGGTTCTGGGAGGAGTCTCTCGGCCGCATCGAGAAATATCTCGAGCAACTGCAAGCCGGAGGAGCGAGCGATGGCAAGCCAAAGCGCAAACGCAAGAAGCACAGCTGAGATGCCGGCAGACACAGGTTTCGTTCTCCGGGTCTCGAAACGCCTGAAAGCGCCGCGCGCGCTGGTGTTCAAGATGTTCGCCGACAGTGCGCATCTGGCACGCTGGTTCGGCCCGCTCGGCCATACCTGCACCGAATGCGTGGTCGAGCCCAGGGTCGGCGGCCGCTTCTATGCCGCGCTCAACGGCCCGGACGGCGTCTTGCGCCGCGTCGAGGGCGTCTTCACCGAGGTGACGCCGGACCAGCGTCTCGCCTTCACCTGGGCCTGGCTCGACGAAACCGGCCGGCCGCGTGAGCCTGACCTCAAGACCGTCGTCACCATCAGCCTCGAGGCGCATGGCGACGAGACCGAGCTCCATCTCCGGCATGACGGCTTCCCGAATGCCGAGCGGGCCGGCATGCACGACAAGGGTTGGGAGAGCAGCTTCGATTGCCTGGCCCAATACCTGGCCGAACGCGCCTGAACCGGGAGGAAACCATGACCGAGCTCTTTCTCTACGGCGGCCCGCACAGCAGCTTCGTGCGCGCGACCCGCATGGCGTTGCAGGAGCGTGATGTGCCCTACACGCTGGTGCCCTGCGCACCCGGCCATGTCGATGGCGCGGCGCGGCATCCTTTCTCGAAGATCCCGTTCCTGCGCTACGGCGATTTCATCCTGGCGGAATCCATCGCCATCATCCGCTTCACCGAGCGCGAGTTCCCCGCGGCACCCT
>JAYSFH010000157.1:0-8100 GCA_041913405.1 Dongia sp.
CGCGATCCAGCCGCGCTCGACGCAGCGGCTGCAGAAGGCGGCGCCCAGCGCACCCGCGACATGCGGCCGCCGCTCGGTCAGGTCGATGCAGATCTTGCAGAAGCAGCGGCGTTGCCGGCCGAGCGCGTCGAGGTCGATGCCGAAATCGGCGAAGAAGCCGCGGCCGCGCCGGGTGACGACACCGGCCTCGTCGTCGAGGACGAGATAGCGGCGCTGGACCAGGGCTTCGGCGATCGCGACGCCGAGCGCGCCGGCGAGGTGGTCGTAGCAGGTGCGGGCCTCGCGCATCGCGGTATCGACGGTGGACGGCAGGCGACGACGGGGCTGCGGCTGGTCGCCGGCGACCTGGTAGATCGTCTCCAGCATGGACGCGACCTTGGGCGAAGCGAGCTTGTAGTAGCGATGCCTCCCCTGCGCCTGCACGGTCACCAGCTGCGCCGTCGCCATGCGGGCGAGATGACCGCTGGCAGTCTGCGGCGTCACCCCGGCATGCCAGGCCAGATCGCTGGCCGAGAGCGACTGCCCGCCGAGCAAGGCGGTCAGCATGTTGGCGCGGGCCGGATCGCCGACCAAAGCGGCGATCTCCGCCATCGCGGCGCCGGAGGGCATGGATTTGCTCATGGCCGAAAGATAGGCCCGCGGCTCTCGCGAGTCACGCGGCGACGTTTCGGCCGTTGCCGAAATGTGTTCGCATTATTCGGGATAGCGGCCGGCGACGTTCTGGTCGTAGTCCACCAGGGCGCCGGTCATGACGCCGGATTCCGGGCTCAGCATATAGGCGACCAGGCCGGCAAGCTGGTCCGGCTTCACCAGCTGGCCCATCGGCTGCTGGGCCTCGACGTCCTTCAGCCAGCCGTCCGGCCGGTCGTGGAATTTCTTCTGGGTCTGGTCTTCCTGCGGCGTGTCCATCCAGCCGACGTTGATGCCGTTGCAGCGGATCCGTTTGGTCGCATAGGCATTCGCGGTGTTGCGGGTGAGGTTGGCCAGCGCCGCCTTGGAAGCGGAGTACGGCGTCAGATAGGACTGCCCGACATAGATCACCATCGAGAGGATGTTGACGATGCTGCCCGGCTTGCCGGTCTCGACCAGATGCTTCACCACGCCCTGCATGGTGAGGAAGGGGCCGCGGGCGTTGGTGTTGAAATGCCTGTCCCAGGTCTCGAGGCTGGTGTCGAGCAAGGTGCCGCGGCTGGTCTCGGCGGCGGAGTTGACCAGCGCGTTGACGCTGCCGAAGGTATCGATTGCCGCCGCGATCAGGCGCTTCGCGTCCTCGGGGTGGCTCATGTCCGCCTTCACGAACTCGCAGGGCGTGCCCAGGCCGGAGATCATCTTGGCCGCCGCCTCGCCCTTCTCGAAATTGCGGCCGCTGATGACGATGCTCTTGGCGCCCTCGCCGGCCAGCCGCTTGGCGATGGCCAGGCCGAGCCCCTGCGTGCCGCCGGTGATGACGGCGCGGGTTTCCGAATTGCGCATGCTGCCCCCTGTTGGTTTCTTCTCAGTAGCCGGCAGACACCGCCTGCTTGCGTTCCGCGGCGGGGATTGTGTCCGGATCGACCACGTCGAGCAAGAAGCGCTGCGGTTCGCTCAGGCGGTCGTAGAAGGCCTTGGTGAGATATTGCTGCTGCGGCAACTGCTGCTTGAGATCCCGCCGGGTGTAGGTCAGGTGCAGCATGCGGCGGCGCGCATCGTTGTTCTTCAAGGTGCCGCCGTGCCAGCAGCTCGAATTGAAAACCGCGACCGCGCCGGCCGGGATGGTGATCTTTACCTCGCCCGGATAAGGCGCGAAGGGATCCTCTGGGAAGCCCTTGAAGGCCAGCAGGTCGGGATCGGTCACCTTGGACGGCATCACGTTCTCGCCGGGGACGTTGAGCTCCGGCCAATGCTGCGAGCCCGGCACCAATCGGGTCGGGCCGTTGTCGAGCGTCATGTCGTCGAACATGATCAGCGAGTTGGTGAGCCACCAGTCGCCCTTGAAGCGCTTCTGCACATCCGAATGCAGCGGCTGGTGGCCGTAGCCCTTGTGCGGCTCGCGCAGGTTGGCGCCGTGCAGCTTGATGTCGCCGAGCAGATGCTGTGAGACCGCGATCAGCGGCTTGATGTCCAGGCAGCGGTCGAAGGCGGAGGATTTGTTGAAGATGTTGGAGATTCGGGTGGAGCCCGTCTTAAGGCCGGCCTTCTTGCCTTCCTGCGGATTGTAGAGCCTGCCGTCCTCGCCCTCGAGGCTCACTTCCATGCCGGCATTGGCGCCGTCTTCCGCCTCCATGCGGTCGAACTCGGCGCCCATCTCCGCGCATTCGGCCGGGGTGAAGACGTCGTAGAGCACGAAGTAGCCGTCCCGGTCGAAGGCTTCGCGCTGGTCCTTGGTGAGCGTGTCCGCCGTCGCATTGAGCTGGCGCAGCGCCGTGGCCGTGTCCATGGATCTCTCCCAGTTGGCTTATTAAATCGTTTTAATTATCGACAGCGTGCCAAGTCTGGGGCGGCGCCGTCAACCGCCTTCCGGTTTAAATTCCTTCAGTACTTCTGTGAGAAGTAGCCTTCCTGGTTCCCGCCGGCAGCCTTGTCGAGCAGCTGCGGATAGGGATAGGCGAGGCCGACCAGCTGGCGCACGAAATCGCCGCCCTTCTCGATCACTTCCTTGCGCACCCCGGCCAGCTGGTCCTCGAGCGGCTTCACGAATTTCGGCAGGTACTCGATCAGCAGGCCGGTGCGATCCTTGTCGCTGTTGTTCGGCATCGCGCAATGCCAGCAGAGGCCGTAGAAGACCGCGACGTCGCCCGCCTTGCCGGTCATGCGCTCGGTCTCCGGCGGCAGCTTGGCCGGCTCGTCGGGATAGCGGCCGAGCTTCTGGGTATGCGGCACGATCGCGGTGGCGCCGTTCTCGGCGGTGAAATCGTCGAGCAGGATGGTGGCCTGCATGTTCATCGGGAAGGACGGGTTGATGTTGGTCGGGAAGCTCGAGCGCTTGTAGATGTCCCAATAGGGGTAATCGACATGCAGCTCCTGGCCCGGGCCGCCGGGCAGCAAGCGGTTGGCGGCGATCGATCCCAGGATGAACTCGTCGCCGAGGAAGGCCTTCACGATCGAGACGATCGGCTCGCGCTTCAGCATGGTGACGAAGATGTCGCCCTTGTTGAGCAGGTTCCAGACCCGGCGCTGCAGATGGAGCTTGTCCTTGTTCTGCCCCTGGAAGTGGGTGACCTTGTCCACGCCGCGGTCGGATTCCTCCATGATGATCGCCCGCGCCTCGGCGATCTCCGCCGGCGTGAAGACCTGCGGCAGGGTGAAATAGCCCTTGCCGTGCATGAGCTCGTCGATCCAGGTCTGGACCTGTTGCGCGCTCGGCACCTGGCCGTTGGCGGTTCCGCCGTCCATCTCGTCTCTCTCCCGCGAAGGCTTCTTATTCGCGTGGGAGTTTGACACCGGGGACGCATCAGGAATAGATCAAGGTCACATCAAAAAGCCATCAGCAGGCCCGGGGACCTGAGGCATGCCGCAGCGCTTCACGGTGAAGCAGATCGCCGCCCAGGCCGGGATCAGCACCGCGACGGTCGATCGCGTGCTGAACGCGCGGCCGGGCGTGCACGCGCAGACGCGGCTCCGGGTCGAGCACGCGATTTCGGAGCTGGAGCGGCGCGCCGCGGCCTCGCTGGCGATCGGCTGGAATCTCTATGTCGATGTCATCATGCATTCGCCGCGGCGGTTCACCAGCCTGGTCCAGGCCGCGGTCGAACGGGCGATGGCGGATCTCGATCCTTTTCGCGTGTCGGCGCGCTTTCATCTCCACGAGGATATCGCGCCGGCAAAGCTCGCGAAGCTGATCGAGGCGCGCGCCGCGGACCGGCCGGGCGGCATCGTCCTCAAGGCCTCCGACGAGCCGGAGATCGCCGAGGCGGTCAACCGCGTGACCATGAGCGGCGTGCCGGTGGTGACTCTGGTCACCGATGTCCCGCGCTCGCAGCGCCTTGCCTATGTCGGCATGGACAACCGCGCGGCAGGACGCACCGCGGCCTTCCTGCTCGGGCGCCTGCTGGGCGAGCGCCCTCTTGGAAAAAGTGGCGGTGCGGTGATCGCCCATCTCGGCAGCCATAATTTCCAGGGCGAGGAGGAGCGCGAGATCGGCTTCCGCGCGCTGATGCGCGACCGCTTCCCGAAACTGAGCGTGGTCGAGGTCAGCGGCACCTACGGCCTCGACCGCGAGACGCGGCGGCAGGTCGCGCTGAGCCTCAAGGCGCGCCGCGACATCATCGCGGTCTACAGCATGGGCGGCGGCAACCGCGGCATCCTGCAGGCCTTCGACGATGCCGAGCGTCCGGTGCTCGCCTATATCGGCCACGATCTCGATGACGAGAACCGCGCCTTGCTGCAGCAAGGGCGGATCGATGCGATCATCGACCATGACCTGGTCGCCGACGCACGCGACGCCTTGCGCGCCATCCTGTTCCACCATCGGCGGATCGAGAGCCATCACTCCAACCAGCCAAGCCGTGCCATGGTGGTGACGCCCTACAATCTCTGAGCGCCGCAGACTCGGATTGACTCCCTGGCGCAATCAATAGAACATACCAAGAACACACCACACGAGGAGAGACGCAATGAACGGTGTCTTTCTGACCGGCGCTTCCGGCATCGAGTATTTCTACACACCCTATCTCTTCGCCGAGACCGGCTGGCATGCCGATCCGGCGAATTACGCCTTCGGACATCCGGACGAGAGCGGGACCTGGCAGATCTTCTATCTCGGCGAGACCGCGAACCTGCTCTCGCGGATGCGGGCCCATGCGCAATGGCCGACGGCGCAGCGTCTGGGCTGCACCCATGTGCTGGTCAATCTCAACGCCGAAGGATCGCGCGTTCGGCGGGTGCAGGAGCGCGACCTGGTCGCGCGCTATCGGCCGGTGCTGAACACCCAGTTGATCCGCGAGCCGAAGCCGCGGGTGCGGCGCATGGGTTATTACCCGGGTGGGTGACGTCGCTTCCTGGCAAACCGGGGTTGGAAGGGGCCTCCTTTTGTTATACCGTGTATTACAAATGGAGGTTCCCATGGGTAAGCCCGAACTCTCGGATCCGATCGCCTTGCGGCTCCCCAAAGATGTCCTCGCCGATCTGGAGAGGATCGCCGAGGGCTGCGACCGCACCCGAAGCTGGGTGATGGTGCGGGCCTTTCGCAGATACCTGCAGGGCGAGGGGCGCGACATCCTCAACCTCCTGTCGGGCCGCGAAGCTGTCGCGGCGGGCGATGTCCACGACATGGATGATGTGCTCAAGGAAATCGAAGACATCGTGCGCGGCAAAGTCGCCTAATGGCCAGGGTCCGGCTGGCGGGTCCGGCCCGGAGCTTTCTTCGAAAGGAAGCCAACTACCTTCGCCAATACAGCCCGCAAGCCGCGGAAGCATTCTTGCAGCGCATGCGCGAAGCGCGCGAACACCTGCACCGCTTTCCGCTCATGGGATTCGAAAAGAGCGGTCTGCCGGTTCCAGGCGTCCGGTCATTGATCGTCGGCGCTTACATTCTCGACTATGAGATCGCAGGCAGTGACCTGCTGATCCTGGCGATCCGAGCGGGACAGGTGCCCGAGCCTTCTTTGGAAGTCGATGACGACTTCGACTACGAAGATGATTCCAGTGGGTGATCTTGTTCGCGCGCTCTATCGGTCGATCTGGCTCTGCGCGGTCTCGCCGTAGCGATTGCCTTGGACTTGAATCGCGGCGATCGCCCGATCGATCTCATTGAGGTCCGCGGCCGAGAGCGTGACGGCAGCCGCGCCGATATTCTCTTCCAGTCGATGCGGCTTGGTGGTGCCGGGGATCGGCACGATCCAGGGCTTGCGCGCGAGAATCCAGGCCAGCGCGATCTGCGCCGGCGTGACCCCTTTCGACTTCGCCAGCGCGGCGACCGTGTCGGCGATCCCCTGGTTGGCCTTGCGCGCCTCGGCGGAGAAGCGCGGCAGGGTGTTGCGGAAATCCCCCTCGGTGAAGGCGGTGTTGGCATCGACCGAGCCGACCAGGAAGCCACGGCCCAAGGGGCTGAACGGCACGAAGCCGATGCCGAGCTCCTCCAGGGTCGGGAACACGGATTCTTCCGGCTCGCGCCACCACAGGGAATACTCGCTCTGCAGCGCGCTGACCGGCTGCACCGCATGGGCGCGGCGGATGGTCTTGGCGCCGGCCTCGGAGAGCCCGAAGTGTTTCACCTTGCCGGCGGCGATCAGGTCCTTCACAGCGCCGGCCACGTCCTCGATCGGCACATTGGGATCGACGCGGTGCTGGTAGAGGAGATCGATGACGTCGGTCCGCAGGCGCTTCAGCGAGGCCTCGACCACGGCGCGGATATGCTCGGGGCGGCTGTTGAGGCCCTGGCCCTTGCCGGTCTTGGGATCGGGGTGGAAGCCGAACTTGGTCGCGATCGCGACCTGGCCGCGGACCGGCGCGAGCGCTTCGCCGACCAGTTCCTCGTTGGTGAAGGGGCCGTAGATCTCGGCGGTGTCGAACAGGGTGACGCCCTTGTCGACTGCGGCGCGCAGGAAGGCGATGCCCGCGCTCTTCTCGACGGCCGGGCCATAGGCGTGGGAGAGGCCCATGCAGCCGAGGCCGATCGCGGAGACTTCGAGTTTACCGAGCTTGCGCTTTTGCATGGTGGGCTCCTTGGATTCTGCTGGTGAGGCCTCACGCAGCGTCAAGGCCCTCACCCTGTCCCTCTCCCTCCGGGAGAGGGGACGCTGTTGCGAGGCTCGTGCGACTCCCTCTCCCGGAGGGAGAGGGTTGGGGTGAGGGTCTTGCCGCGGCTTGAGGCGGATCAGACCATGCGACGCCCTACCCGTTCAGCTTCGCCTTAAGCCGCTCGTTCAGCATCGCCGGGTTGGCCTTGCCGCCGGTGGCCTTCATCACCTGGCCGACGAAGAAGCCGAACAGCTTGTCCTTGCCGGAACGATACTCGGCGACCTTGTCCGCATTCTTGGCCATGATCTCGTCGATCGAGGCGTCGATGGCGCCGGTGTCGGTGACCTGGCGCAGGCCCTTCTCCTCGACGATCGCCGCCGGCGCCTTGCCGCTTTCGAACATCTCGACGAAGACGTCCTTGGCGATGCGGCCGGAGATGGTGTTGTCCTGGATCAGGCCGACCAGCTCGCCCAGATGCTGGGCCGAGATCGGGCTTTCGGTGATCGCCTTGCCGGACTTGTTCAGCACGCCGAAGAGTTCCGAGATCACCCAGTTGGCGGTGAGCTTGGCGTCGCGGCCTTTCGCCGCCTGCTCGTAGTAGTCGGCGGTTTCCTTTTCCGCGACCAGCACGCCGGCGTCGTAATCCGAGAGGCCGAACTCCTTGGTGAAGCGGGCCCGCTTCGGATCGGGCAATTCCGGCAGATGCTGCTTCAGCGATTCGACCCAGGCGGCGTCAAGCTTCAGCGGCAGGAGGTCGGGATCCGGGAAATAGCGATAGTCATGCGCATGCTCTTTCGAGCGCATCGAGCGCGTGACGCCCTTGTTGGTGTCCCAAAGGCGGGTCTCCTGCTTGATCGTGCCGCCTTCCTCGATCACCTCGATCTGGCGCCGCGCCTCGTATTCGATCGCAGCGGCGACGAAGCGGATCGAGTTCACGTTCTTGATCTCGCAGCGCGTGCCCAATTCGCCGCCGGGCTTGCGCACCGAGACGTTGACGTCGCAGCGCATGGAGCCTTCGTCCATGTTGCCGTCACAGGTGCCGAGATAGCGCAGGATCGAGCGCAGCTTGCGGAGGTACGCCGCGGCCTCTTCCGAGTTGCGCATGTCCGGCTCGGAGACGATCTCCATCAGCGCGACGCCGGCGCGGTTCAAGTCGACATAGGTCTTGGTCGGGTGCTGGTCGTGCAGGCTCTTGCCCGCATCCTGCTCGAGATGCAGCCGGGTGATGCCGACTTCGCGGCGACGGCCTTCGGGCAGGTCGAGGATGATGGTGCCCTCGCCCACGATCGGCTGGGTGTACTGGCTGATCTGATAGCCGGCCGGGAGATCGGCGTAGAAGTAGTTCTTCCGGTCGAACACCGACTTCAGGTTGATCTTGGCATTGAGGCCGAGGCCGGTCTTCACCGCCTGCTCGATGCAGATCTCGTTGATGACCGGCAGCAT
>JAYSFH010000158.1:0-8091 GCA_041913405.1 Dongia sp.
GACATTGGCGACGCCGGTCTCGTCTTCCAGGGTCATGAAGATGACGCCGCTCGCCGTGCCCGGCCGCTGCCGCACCAGGACGAGGCCGGCAACCCGGATCTTCTGGCCGTTCCGGCAGGATGCCAGCCGGTCGTTGGCGACGACGCCGCGCCCGGAGAGACGCTCGCGCAAGAAGGCCAAGGGGTGCTGCTTCAGGGTGAGCTGCAGCGACCGGTAATCCTCGATCACATGCTGGGAGAGCGGCATCTGCGGCAGGCCGGCGCCCTCCTCTTCATGCTGCTCCAGCACCGCTTCCTGCGTTGCGAAGAGCGGCAGCGGCTTTTCGCCCAGGCCCTTCACCGACCAGAGCGCCTGGCGCCGATCCAGCCCCATCGAGCGGAAGGCATCGGCATGGGCGAGCTGGCCCAAGGTGCGTGACTCCAGTTCGGCGCGCAGCCAGAGCTGCTCGGTGCTGAGATAGCCTGCGCCGCGGGCGGCGAGCAGGCGCTGGATTTCTTTCGCGCTGATGCCCTTGGCCTGACGGAAGCCGAGGCGGATCGCGGGTTTAGGGCGGCGCGAGATGGCCGGGTCAAGCCCGGCCATGACGTTATTAAAAGTGGCGTCATCCCCGGGCTTGACCCGGGGATCTTTCTCAGCGCCCGGCTCCAGCGTGCAGTCCCATTCGCTCAGATTGACATCGACCGGCCGCACCTCGACGCCATGCAAGACGGCGTCGCGCACGATCTGCGCCGGCTGGTAGAAGCCCATCGGCTGGCTGTTGAGCAGGGCCGTCGCAAAGACCGCCGGGTGATGGCATTTGATCCAGGAGGAGATGTAAGCGAGCAAGGCGAAGCTCGCGGCATGGGATTCCGGAAAGCCGTAACTGCCGAAGCCCTCGATCTGCTTGAAGCAGCGCTCGGCGAAATCCATGTTGTAGCCGTTGCGCTTCATCCCCGCCATGAAGGGGATACGATATTTGTCGACATCGCCGTTGTGCCGGAAGGTCGCCATCGAGCGCCTGAGGCCGTCGGCCTGGTCCGGCGTGAAGTCGGCGCATTCGATGGCGATCCGCATCGCCTGTTCCTGGAACAGCGGCACGCCCAGGGTCTTGCCGAGGATCTTCTCGAGCGCCGCGTGACCTTGATAGTCGATCGGCTCCCTTCCGTCGCGGCGGCGCAGATAGGGATGCACCATGTCGCCCTGGATCGGGCCGGGCCGCACGATCGCGACCTCGATGGTGAGATCGTAGAGCTTCCTGGGCTTCAAACGCGGGAGCATGCTCATCTGTGCCCGGCTCTCGACTTGGAACACGCCGATCGTGTCGGCGCGGCAGAGCATGTCGTAGGTCGCCTTGTCGTCCTGTGGGATCGTGGCGAGCGTATATTGCGGCCCACCCTGTTGGACGATGAGATCGAAGGCCTTGTGGATGCAGGTCAGCATGCCGAGCGCCAGGATATCGACCTTCATCAGGCCCAGGGATTCCAGATCGTCCTTGTCCCATTGGATGACGGTGCGGTCTTCCATCGCCGCATTCTCGATCGGCACCAGCGAGGACAGCGGCCCGCGCGAGATCACCATGCCGCCGACATGCTGCGACAGATGACGCGGGAAGCCGATCAGCTCGCGTGCATATTTCAAGGCCATGCCGAGACGCTGGTCCTCGGGATCGAGGCCGAGCTGGCGCACCCGTTCCTCCGGCACGATCTCCTGCGACCAGCCCCAGATGGTCTTCGCGAGCGTGTCCGTGACATCGGTCGAGAGGCCGAGCGCCTTGCCGACATCGCGGATCGCCGAGCGCGAGCGGTAACGGATCACCGTCGCCGCCAGGCCGGCGCGGGCGCGGCCATATTTCTTGTAGATGTATTGGATCACTTCCTCGCGCCGTTGGTGCTCGAAGTCGACGTCGATGTCGGGTTTCTCACCGCGCTCGGCGCTGATGAAGCGGGCGAACAGCGAGTTGCCCTCGGCGGGATCGATCGAGGTGACGCCGAGGCAATAGCAGACCGCCGAGTTCGCTGCCGAGCCGCGTCCCTGGCAGAGGATGTTCTGCGACTTGGCGAAGCGCACGATGTCGTGGACGGTGAGGAAGTAGGCCGCGAAGTCGAGCTGCTCGATCAGCGCCAGTTCCTCGCCGATCTGCTGCGCGACCTCCGGCGGGATGCCTTGCGGGTAGCGCCAGGCAGCACCTTCCCAGGCAAGACGGGTCAGCGTCTGCTGCGCGGTCTCATCCGGGCCGACGACCTCGGTCGGATATTCGTAGCGGAGCTCGGCCATCGAGAAGCGGCAGCGCTCGGCGATCTCGCCGCTGCGGTCGACCGCCGCATCGAAGCCGCGGAACAGCCGGCGCATCTCCGCCTCGGGCTTCAGATGCCGCTCGGCATTCTTGCGCAAGCGATAGCCGGCCGCGTCGATCGTGCAGGTGTGCCGGATGCAGGTGAGGATATCGGCCAGGGGTCGCCGCTCGGCCTCGTGATAGCGCACATCGTTGATCGCCACCGTCGGCAAGCCGACGCGATCGGCCAAGGCCTGGTCCTGGTCCAGCCGCTTCCGGTCGTCGCCGTGATAGCGATGGCAGAGCGCCAGATAGGCGCGCTTCGGGAAGTCGCGGCGGAGGCGGGTGAGGAAGGCCGGGAAATTTTGTTCAGTCGTCATGCCCGGCGAAGTCAGGGGTCCCCGGGCCAAGCCCGGGGATGACGACTCAGTAGAGGGAACGGTCGGAGCATCCTCCGGCGTCAGCGCCACCGCGATCATCCCCTCGCCCCACTTCGCGAGGTCGGCGTAGTCGAGATGGCATTCGCCCTTGGGGGCGCGGCGGCGGCCTTCGGTCAACAGCTCGCACAATCTTCCATAGGCGTCGCGGTCGGTCGGGAAGACCAGCACCTCGCGGCCATCTTGGAAAGCCAGCCGGCAGCCGACCACCAGATGGAAATTGAGCGTGGCGCAGGCTTCATGGGCGCGGGCGATTCCGGCCAAGGTGTTGCGGTCGGCGATGGCGATGGCGCGATGGCCGAGCCGCTCCGCCGCCGCCACCAGTTCCTCGGCATGCGATGCGCCTTCGAGGAAGGTGAAGTTGGTGAAGGCGGAGAGCTCGACATAGGCCATGCGCGAAGACTCGCGCGTTTACGCGAAGACGCCGTGCAGGAACCAGCGCGGCTGCTTGCCGCCCTGGTAGAGGCCGGCGCGATAGAGCCAGTAGCGGCCGCCGGTCTCGTCCTGGACGCGGTAATAGTCGCGGGTCTCCAGGCTCTCACTCGCGCCCGCACTGGCGGGACGCCACCATTCGGGCGCCACGCGTTCCGGCCCTTCGGCCCAGACCACGCGGTGCCGGATCCGGCGCCAGTGGAAGGTGATCGGCGGATCATCGGGAACCGGCGCCATGACGTCGATCGGTTCGGGGTTGGGCAACAGGCGCGTGGGCCGCGGCGGCAGCTTCGGCCATTGCACTTTCTTCTGGCCCTCCAGCGGCGCCACCATTTTTATCGCGCGTTCCGGCACATGACTCTCCACGGGAATTGGTCGTGCCAGGCGTTCGGCACCGAGGCGGTTGGCGAGGCGATCCATCAAAGGCGCGAGATCGGCGGCGGAAACCGCGGCCTCGTCCATATCGATCATGCCGGCTTGCAGGGCGGTCACCACTTCGGTGCGCTCGGCGGCGAGGCTCATGAATTCGATGCCGGGGCCGGGATCGATCCGCTCCAGCTTCTCGGCGATGAGATGAAAGAGATGGCGCGGCTCGGCGCTGGCCCGGGCGGTGCCGATGATGAGCGCGGAGACCGCGCCGTCGATGCGATAGGCGGAGAGCTTCAGCGACCGAGCGCCGCGCTGGTGCCCGGCGAGCTCGCGCACCAGCCGCTCGACCAGGATCTCGGCGATGCGACGAAGCGATTCCGGCGTCGAGATCGGCTCCGCGAAGCCGAGGCCGATCCGATGCTCCGGCGGCGGCAGCAAGGGCGACAGCGTCTCGGCGGCACAGCCCAAGGCCTGGTCCAGCCGCGTGAGCAAAGCCGTGCCGAAACGCTGCGCCAGGCCGGCCCGTTTCATCGGGTAGAGATCGCCGATCTTGCGCAAGCCCAGGCGCTGCAGCCCTTCGGCGGTCGCGGCATCGATGCGCAGAGCCTGCACCGGCAAGCGGTCGAGCGCGCCGGAGACGGCGCCGGCCGGGATGATCGTGCCCTGCCTGGACTGGCTGAAACGCGCGGCGGCCCAGGCGGCGCCGATGGTGCCGGCGATGGCGCCGCTGACGTCGAAGCCATGGCTGCGCAGGCGGTGCAGCACATCGGCCAGCAGCTTCTCCTCACCGTTATCCCCTGGTCCCCAGAGATGGGCGCAGCCGGTGATGTCGAGCATCAGCCCGTCGTTGGGATCGGGTGCCACCAAAGGCGAGAAACGCGTCGCCCATTCGGCAAGCTTATGCAAAGCCGCAAGATCGCCGGCGGGATCGGCCGGCAGCACCAGGAGATCGGGCACCAGCGCCTGGGCATCGGCGACGCCCTGGCCCGGTGCGATGCCGCAGGCAATGGCGCGGGGATCGGCGGCGCGCACTTCGCGGCGCGGGCCGACGGTCTCGACGAGGACGAAAGGCCGATCAGTTTCCTGCGCCCGCCGCCAGCGGTCGGCCGCCCAGAAGCGGAGCCAGATCGCCAGATAGCGGCGCGACCCGGTCCGGCTCACGCCGTTGTGGCCGGGTCCGGAGTTCATCCGATCCATGTACCTTCTCCATGATCCAGGTGTTGGGGCGGCCGCCGCGACAGCGCGCGAGATCGATCTGCCAGCAGATTTCGTTTTCGCTGGGGAGCGCGGTCACGCGCCAGCGGGTGACCGCGGCGATCGGCTGTGCGGCATCGCGCGCCGCGCGTTCCATCAGGCGCCAGCGCCGCAACACGAAAGCGGTGACGCCGCCGGTTTCCGCCGCAAGCTGCAGGCGGCGGCTCGCGGTCAGGTCCAGCTTCTCGATCTCGCCCAGCACCGCGCCGAGGCTCTTTGCCTTCAAGCCTTCTTCCATCGCCCACAAGGCTTCGTCGTCGCGCTTGGCGGCGACCAGGATCAGGCGCTTCGGGTCGAGCTGCTGTTGACGCAGGCCGTGGGCGTGGAGATCGATCGCGGCGCGATTGCCGGCGCGGACGATCCAGAGCAGCGGTCCCGTATCCTGCAGGCGCGCGAGCCAGAGTGCGGCGAAGCCGGCGGCGGCGGCGCCCTCCTCCCGATCGGTCCCCTCGCCCGCCACTTCATGCAAGGCCGCCCGGGGCAGGCCGCCCCAGGGGAGATGTCGGTCCAGTTCCGGGAGCCCCAATATGACCGGCCGGAGCGGATGGCGGGCCTGGCTGGTGGCGCCGAGCCGCTCCAGCCGCGCCACCTGATCCCGCAGCGCACCGAGCGCAAGCGGCTTTATCCGCGCCGACGGGATGTGGGCAGGGTGGTTCTGGTTGGCCGCGATGGGTTGGCGCTCAGGCATTTGTTCATCATGTGTTCTCATCCGTGCCTGAGTCAAGAATTAGGAACAAACCAGGAATTCTATGATCCATTGATGTAAATAAAACGATCCAGATCAGCGGCTTAGCGAATCAGCCGTGCAGAGCCCGGTCGATCGGGGGGCTGATCTCGAAGTCGCGGAAGGTGACTTCGAAGCCCTCGCGTTCCGGCGAGCAGCACATCACGCCGACCTGCAATTCCGCCGCGGGCTTCAGATAGGCGAGGCGCAGCATCTGCCATTGGCCGGTGCCGGGGTCCTCGAACTGGATGCGGATCGCCTCGCCGTGGCGGGTCACGCGGATCGAGACTTCGTCGCGGGCATGGCGATAGGGCAGCACCGACCAGTCGGAGAATTCGTTGGTGACCACAGCCGAGAGATGGCGCTCGCCGTCGGTATACTCGATGCCGGTCTTCGCCCAGTGAATCTCGTCGGCGCGCAGCATCAGGCCGGCCTGGTCGTAGAGCGCCTCATACCGGCCGGTGAATTTGACCGAAGCGGTAAAGTCGCCGGTCACGGTGGGATGCAGGAAATGTCCGCTCGACCGGCGGAAACCGTAGAAGGTCTGCTGCCAGAAGTCGGTGGCGCCGCGGGTCTTGACCGTAAGCGTGCCGTCGGCGCGCCTTTCCGCCAGCGGCGGATTGAGCCAGGCGAGCCCGTCGAAGCCCACTAATGCGCCTGCAGGATGGCGTCGATATCGGCTTCGAGTTCCTTGGTGCGCTTCTTCAGCCGGTCGAGCTCGGCCTGGCGCTCGGCCAGGGCGCCGCTGGTATCGGTCTGGGCCAGCCTGGTTTGATCCTGCACCCGTTGCAGCTCGCGCTGGGCCTGGCTGAGGCGCTGCTGGTCGACCTGGTTGTTGGAACGCGCCTTCTGGAGCCGCGCGTTCATGGTGTTGAGCTCGGTGTCGAGGCTCCTGAGCTCGCCGGAGATCTTGTCGATCTGCTGGTTCAAGCCCTGCTTCTGCGCCGCGAGATCCTGGTTCTGGCGCTGCAGCTGCACGTTCTCGTCCTGCAGGTTCTCGGCCGCCTGCTGCTTCTGGCTCACCTGGTTCTGATAGGCGCCCATGTTCCGCTGCGCGCAGAAGTAATTGTCGGTGCGCGGATCGCCGGTGCAGGAGGATGAGCAGCCTGACAGCGCGCCGACCAGGCCGAGCAGCAGGATCGACAGAATACCGCCGGCGATGCGCGATACTTTTCCGCTCATTGCAGGACCACGGCCTTCCGACGCTCCACCAGCTTGTCGTATTCGCGCTCCAGCTCCTCGTTCTGGTCGCGCATGTCGGCGATCTGCTGGTCGAGCGCATCGACCCGCGCCTCGTCGATCTTGCGGCGGGTGCCTTGCGCCATCTGCTGGGTATCGGAAGCCAATTGCTGGTACTGCTCGCTGTTCGCCTTCATCGAGGTCATGCGGGTCTTGAGCGCGGCGGAGTCGGCGTCGATGGCGGCCAGCTCCTTCTGCGCCTGCGCCTTGGTGATGCGCTTGTTGGCGTAGTCGTCCTCGAGCTGGTCGAGCTGGCGGCTGAGGGTATCGACCGAGGCCTGCAGCGCTTCGCCGGAGGCCTTCAGCTTGGCGTTCTCGTCGCGCGCCGCCTCGAGCTGGCAGTCGTAGCGCGCGAGCTGCACGGCGTAATACTTCTTCTGCTCGGCGGTCTGCACGCCGGAGGCGGCACCCAGCGCCCCGCCCGCCACGCCGCCGATGACGGCACCGGTGGCGGCACCGCGGCCGGCATTGTTGGACATCATCGCACCCGCCGCGGCGCCGAGCAGCGCCAGCAGCACCGCGCCGGCCGCCGTCGCCACGCCGACCGTCTCGAAATAGTTCACCGGCACCTGGTCTTCGTCGATGTTCATGCAGGCGGAAACGCCGCCCGACTTCACCACCGAGCCGAAGTTGCCGGGCTGGACGTTGGCGGTCTTGGCGCCGGCGCTTCGGTTGGGATCGTAACCCGGCGGCGGGCCGCCGCTGCTGTAAGCGCAGCCGCCGCCCTGGAAGACGGTCAGGCAGGCCACGGCCAGCAGGAAGCCGCGCGCTGGTGCTGGAACTCTCATCACACTCCCGAATCCCGGCCCGCTATTGGGCCCGAACGCCGACTATTCCCTTGAGCCATTCCTCGGACCGGACGGTGTTGTCCGACCGGTATTTCTGGATGGCCGCAAGCAACTCTTGGCTGAAGGGATTCAAATAGGACGCCCCGCGCTGAGTCAACTCGCCCCCGAGAGCCTCAGCCTGGCCCTTCAAGAGGTTTTGATCATAGTCACGCAGTTGTATGATCAGCGACCCGTAAAGCGTTAAATTTGAGTCAATCCGCTTCTTCTGGTCGTCCACGCTCGCCTGTGCCACGGCGATCCGGGCGGAATCCTGCGCCGGATCCTTCTTGCGCTTGGCCAACTGGTCTTCCAGCACGACCAAATATTCGTGATCGTGCTGGATCAGGGCACCGAGCCAGGCGCCCTGGTGGATCAGCGCCTGCGCCGCCTTGGCGCGCTGCTCCTCGACCCGGGTCATCTGCTCCTTCACCGTGCCGGCCAAGGTCTCCAGCCGCGCCTTCATGGCGGCGTCGTCGGCCATCCGGGTCAGGGCCTTGATCTCGTCCAGCGGGTCGGCGAGCGGCGTGCTGGATTCCGGCGCGATCGATTTCCCCAACT
>JAYSFH010000159.1:0-1841 GCA_041913405.1 Dongia sp.
TGGCGGGATCCGAAGCGCGGCTGCCGCATTGGGCGATCGATCGCCTGGTCTGGTAAGAGTTTTGGTGAGAAAGAGAGCGAGATGCAGCAACCCGGATTCCTCGACGACCTGCGCCGCATGTCGGCCCGTGTCGGCGCCAATATCCTGCTGGTCCAGGGCGCCGGCGGGAACAGCTCGGTCAAGCGGGACGACGTGCTCTGGGTGAAGGCCTCGGGCGCCTGGCTTTCCGAAGCCGGGGAGAAAGACATGTTCGTGCCGGTGGAGCTGGCCGGCGCGCGCGCCGCCTTGGCCGCAGGCAACGAGAAGATGCCGGTCGCCGGCGGCTTCGGCGAAGTCACCTTGCGCGCCTCGATCGAGACCTCGCTGCACGCGCTGATGCCGCACCCGGTCGTGCTGCACGTCCATGCCGTCAACACCATCGCCTGGGCGGCGCTGGAGGGCGTCGACGCCGAGCTGGAGAAGCGGCTGCAAGGCCTTGCCTGGCGGCAGCTGCCCTATCGCCGGCCCGGCCTGCCCTTGAGCCAGGTGGTCGCCGAGCAGACTGCAAAGACCCGCGCCGACGTGCTGATCCTCGGCAATCATGGGCTGCTGGTCGGCGCCGAGACCTGCGATGCCGCCGAAGCGCTGATCGCTGAAGTCGAGCGCCGTCTTGAGTTAAAGCCGCGCAGCGCGCCGGCCGGCGATCTCCGGACCTTGCATCGGATCTGCAGCGGCACCGCCTATCGCCCGGCCCATGACGCGGTCTGCCACGGCCTCGCCACCAACCCGCAGAATTTCGCGCTCGCCACCAAGGGCTCGCTCTATCCCGACCATGTCGTTTTCCTCGGGCCGGCTCTGCCGAGCCTTGCCGCCGACGGCGATCTCGCGCAGCTGGTCGCCCAGGCAGAGTCGCAGTCGGTACCGCCGCCGGTCGCCTTGCTGGTGCCCGGTGCCGGTGCCGTCATCCGCCAGGACGCGAGCGCCGGCGCCGAGGCGATGCTGGTCTGCCTGGGCCTGGTGGTGGCGCGGATTCCGGACGGCGCGAAAGTGCGCTATCTGCCAGCGCCCGAAGAGCAGGCCCTGCTCAACTGGGATGCCGAGCGCTATCGGCAGCAGATGATGAAGGCGCGCTCAGCCTAATAGAGGA
Source organism: Dongia sp. (assembly GCA_041913405.1). Classification (GTDB taxonomy): domain Bacteria; phylum Pseudomonadota; class Alphaproteobacteria; order Dongiales; family Dongiaceae; genus Dongia. Next base: position 1,127 of record JAYSFH010000159.1, read on the forward strand.
TCTCGACCCGCGCCTTCTGAAGCGCGGCGCCGAGTTCGGCCGGCGGCGCCTGGTCGGTCACCAGGCGGTGGATGTCGGTCAGCGGGCAGACCACCTCGAGATTCGGCAGCTCGAACTTCGAATGGTCAAGCAGCAGGATATGCTCCTGCGCACGCGCCAGCATCGCGCGCTTGATCGCCACGGCGCTGGAATGGACGTCGTTCGGCCCTTCCAGCGTGATGCCGCTGGCGCCGATCACCGCGCGGTTGGCGTTGAAGCGCGCGAGATAGGCGAGCGTATCCGGCCCGGTGACGCTGCCCTCGTGCGAATCATACTGGCCGGGGCAGGAGAGGACGGTGATCGTCGGGTTGGTGGAGAAGGCCATGGCCACCGCGAAGCAGTTGGTGACGATGGTCAAGTTCTTAGCCTCCGCGGCGAGGCGTCGGGCGAAATGCAGGGTGGTCGAGCCGGCGTCGATCATCAGCACTTCGCGGGGCTCGATCAGACCGGCGGCGGTGGCGGCTATCCGCTCGCGCTCCTCGGTCATCGCATTGAAGCGCTCGTTCCAGGCCGGCTCGAAGCCGAACGGCCGCACCACGGCGCCGCCGTAGGTGCGGTTGATCAGGCCGCTCTGGCCCATCGCCTCGAGGTCGCGGCGGATCGTCTCATAGGAGACGCCGAGCTCGGCGGCGAGATCGGAAATGCGGATCGTTGTCGACACCCTGAGCTCGGTCAG
>JAYSFH010000159.1:1851-8051 GCA_041913405.1 Dongia sp.
CAGGATGCGGTCCTGCCGGTCTTTCTTGGAGAGCTTAACCACTTCGTTCATCGCCACGTGCAACGCCCCCTGGCTTCGGTGGCAGCCAGATTGGCGAGGGCCGACGACTTTGGCAAGAATCCTCGTGCCGCGACATCATCGCGCGGGCTCCAGGTCGTCCCGGATGGCGGCGAGCTGCGAGAGCACCGAGCCCATGCCGGGCGCGTAGCTGCCGTCCAGCACCGCCGAGCCGACGGTGAAGGCATCGGCGCCGGCCTCGCCGATGGCGCGGATCTGCGCCCGGGAGACGATGCTGCCCGCGACGATGAGACGCTTCTCGCCCAGGCCTCTCTTCGCCGCGCGGATCAAGGCGATCGGATCGGCTTCGATTGCGCGATAGGCCAGAAGATCGGCGCCGGCACAGCCCTTCGCCACGAAGTCGCGGCAATGCGCCTCAATGTCCTGCGGCGTTCCGGCGAGCCTGGTCGGGTGCCCGCGCGGATATCCGGCGAAGGGGAAGAAGTGGGTCTCCGACTTACGGAGGAGGTCCTGGATCGCGGCCACGTCGGTGCCGCCCAGCATGCAATCGACGCCGAGTTCCGCCGCGATGCGGGCCGAGGCGAGGCAGGTCTCCGGCGTGGTGCTGACGACTTCCATGTAGCTCAAGGCGCCGCTGGCGCGGATCGCGTCGCGCAGAGCGGCAAGCGTGGCCGGGGAGACTCCGACATCCTTGAAGCCGATATGCTTCAGGCCCAGCGGCCGGATCAGCCGAAAGAGGTCGAGGCAGTCCGTGACCGTCTTATCCTGCCGCGTCAGCATGAAGATGAAGTCCATAGAGGCTTCGGCCAGGGATGTTTTGCGTTACACAGTCACTCTGTGATAGTTGTGTGAAGTTACAGATAGTGATGTTGAGATTCAACAGCCCCGATGTTAGCGTCCGCCCGGTCATAAGTTGGCGGAGGGCGAGATGAAACGGAACCTGTTGCTGGGGTCGGCGGCGCTTGCCTTGCTGGCCGCGACCGGGAGCGCGGCCCTGGCCGAGCCTTCGGCTGCGCTGATCGAGGCGGCCAAGGCGGAAGGCGCGCTCACGATCATCGCCGTGCCGCATGACTGGTGCCGCTACGGCGACGTGATCGACGCCTTCAAGAAGCAATACCCCTTCCTGACCCTGAACGAGCTCAACCCCGATGCCGGGTCGGGCGACGAGATCGAGGCCGTCAAGGCCAACAAGGGCAGCACCGGCCCGCAGGCGCCGGACGTGATCGATGTCGGCCTCTCCTTCGGTCCTTCGGCAAAGAAGGACGGGCTGCTGCAGCCTTACAAGGTCTCGACCTGGGATTCGATCCCGGACGAGCAGAAGGATCCGGAAGGCTACTGGTACGGCGACTATTACGGCGTGCTCGCCTTCGAGGTGAACAAGGACCTGATCAAGAACATCCCCGCCGATTGGCCGGACCTGTTGAAGCCGGAGTACAAGGACCAGGTGGCGCTGGACGGCGATCCCCGGAACTCGAACGAATCGATCCAGGCGGTCTTCGCCGCGGGCCTGTCGTCCACCGGCGGCGATATCGACAAGGCGGCCGATGCCGGGCTGCAGTTCTTCAAGCAGCTGAACCTCGCCGGCAATTTCGTGCCGGCCAGCGGCGGCGCCTCCACCCTGGCCTTGGGCACGACGCCGATCGTGATCCGCTGGGATTATCTGGCACTCGGCGACCGGGACACGCTGAAGGGCAATCCCGACGTCGCCGTGGTGGTGCCGAAGACCGGCATCGTTGCCGGCGTCTATGTCCAGGCAATCAGCGCCTATGCGCCGCATCCCAATGCCGCGAAGCTCTGGATGGAGCATCTCTATTCCGACCAGTCGCAGCTCGCCTGGCTGAACGGCTATTGCCACCCGGCGCGCTTCGACGACCTGGTGAAGCGCAACGTCGTGCCGCCGGCGCTGATGGAGAAGCTGCCGCCCGCCGACAACTACGCCAAGGCGCTGTTCCCGACCCTGGAGCAGCAGGGCAAGGCCAAGGAGATCATAACCCGGCAGTGGGACAAAGTGGTCGGCGTCAACGTGACGACCAACTGATACGGCTAGAGGTGCGCTTCCTCGATGTCCTCGCAGGAATAGCCGAGGTCGTTGAAGCCGCTTTCCAGGAAATCGCCGAGCAGCGGGGTGCCGAGCAGGTATTCCGCCGTGCCCTTGGCGCCCCGCTGGCGGGCCTGCTCCTTGGCCTCTTCCCAATCCTCGGCGTCGTAGTCACCGCGGCCGATCCAGGTCATCGCAACGAGGTCGGAGAGCTCGTCCTCGTTCAGGGCTTCGAGCGTGCCCATGAGCTCGGCATAGGTCGGGTCGTCGCGTCGGTCCTCCAGCACGTCGATATCGCCGTCATCGGAGGGGTTCGAGCCGGATTCCGTATCCTCGGGATCGACCTTCACGTCGAACTCCCGCGCCTTGACGATCAGGAAGCAGACCGTCTCCGGGTCCACCGCCAGCTCGACCGGATCCTCGGCTTCATCTTCCGGAGACTGCTTGGCCATATCCTCCTCCCTCAGGTTTCGCTCGCTCAACGATCCCGGCGCGACGCGGTTCCACCGGCACACGCCGAACTGTCACATTCCGGCGCTACCTTGTCCCGCGGATCGAAGGGAGCCGGAGATGCAGATGCAGGTCACGATGCCGAACCTCAAACCGGAAGGCAACAGCATGCCGGATATGCCGGTGCTCGAGCTGCCGCTGATCGAGGGGACGCCCGAGAGCCTCGCCGGCTACGGCGAGATCGTCAGCGACCCGGAGCAGCAGAAGATCGAGATCGTGCGCTGGCCAGCGCAAGGCTGGCGCCCGGTCGATCCCAACAGCGGCGACGAGGGCGGCACCACCGAAGGGATCTTCGCCTGCCAATGGGTGGGCGACATCCTCAAGGCCCAGAACCACGCGGTGGGTGGCGACTACGTGCTCGGCTGGAGCTGCCTGCCGAGCCAGGCTTCGGAGGCCAACGCGACCCTCGGCCGGCATCGCGCGCTGATGTGGCGGGCGAACTATCACCCGGACGGCGGGCAGATGTTCTTTCCGCTGGAGAAGGCGCCCTTCGTCGTGCCGCTGGCCCTGCCCGGCGACGACGTGACGCCGCAGGACTTCAAGGCTTTCTGGTTCGACGGCTCGAAGGGGCTCTATCTCCACCCCAACGTCTGGCATGACGGCGTTTTCCCGGCCACCGACAGCGGCCGCTACTTCGGCCGCCAGGGAAGGGTGCATGCGCGGGTCAGCGCTAATTTCCCGAACGAGTTCGGCTGCTACCTCGGCGCACCGCTGCCGCGCGCGAGCGCGTTTTAGCTAGCGGTCGAAATCCACGGCGACGGTGTTGCCGCCGCTGATGACGATGCCGATCCGTTCGCCGTCCTTGGGCTGGTATCGGCCGGAGAGGAGTGCCGCGGTCGCGGCGCTGCCGCCGGGTTCGCCGACGACGCGCAGCACGTCCCAGAGCGCCTTCTGCGCTGCGCGGATCGCATCATCCGCCACCAGCACGACGTCGGCGACGTGATCGCGGGCGATCGGGAAGACCTGGGCGCCGATCTGCTTCGGCGCCAGCGAATCCGCGGCGATGCCGCCCGCTTCCGCATCGACCGGCCTGCCGGCGGCTAGGGCCTTGGTCAAGGTCGGCGCCAGCTCTGGCTCGACGCCGACCACCTTCACCTTGCCGCGATACCAGGCGGCGATGCCGGCGATCAGCCCGCCGCCGCCGACACCGACCAGCAGGGTGTCGATCCCGGGCGCCTGCTCCTCCATCTCCATCGCCAGCGTGCCCTGGCCCAGCATGGTCTCGCGCTGGTCGAAGGCATGGACGGTGAGGGCGCCGCTCTCGCGCGCCCAGGTCTCGGAAGCGGCATAGGCGTCGGAATAGCGCGCGCCGCCGACGACGAGGTCGGCGCCATAGCTCCGGATGCGCGCGATCTTCGCCGGGGAGGAGATCTCCGGCACATAGATTCGCGCCGGCACGCCGAGCCGCCGAGCCGCGAAGGCAACGGCAGCGCCGTGATTGCCGCCGGAGGCCGCGACCACGCCGGCCTTCGGGATCTTGCGCGTCAGCAGATGGGTGAAGGCACCGCGGCTCTTGAACGAACCCGCATGCTGCATCAGCTCCAGCTTGAAGATCAGCGGCCGGCTGGGCAGGCCGAAATCGGCCGCATCGACTGCGATCACCGGCGTGCGGCGGATATGGGGACGGATGATCTCCGCGACAGCGGCGATCGCCGCGCGGTCGATGGGTTGGTCTTGGGTCACTGGGCGCAAGCTTTCTGAGGAGGAAGTTATCACTCGGTCGTCATCCCCGGGCCCGCGGACGAATGTCCGCATTCGCGGACGGGTGCCCGGGACCCCTGAGTTCCGCGTCGCTGAAAGTAGAGTCAGGGATCCCCGGGTCAAGCCCGGAGATGACGAGCGCCTGCAGGCGCTCGTCAGCGCTGGTTGCGCCAGCGGTTGACCACGTTCTGCAGGAAGGAATCCGAGCTGACCTCGGTGGCCCAGGCGGTGGAGAAGGGCGCGGTCTTGCTGCGCGGACGGCCGTTCTGCGGCAGCTCGTCGAAGCAGATCCGGGTCGGGATCGGCACGCCTTCGCCGACGGCGATGGCTTCCGCGTTGCGGAGCGACGGCAGCTCGTCCAGGAGGCCGATGCCGGATTCCGGCATGGCGGCGCGCAGGAATTCCTGGTCCTTCTGGTTGCTCATCCGGAGCGCGAAGATCGTGTTGCACTGAGAGAGCACGGTCGAGGCCAGCTCCGACGGCCGCTGGCTGACCAGGCAGAGCGAGACGCCGTATTTGCGGCCTTCCTTGGCGATGCGCGAGAGCGCGCGCTTGGTGGGCTCGAAGATGGTCTTATCCTCGGACGGCGCGTAGCGGTGCGCCTCCTCGCAGACCAGCAGGATCGGCACCGTCTGGTCGCTCCAGAGCGCGAAGTCGAAGGTCATGCGGCAGAGCAGGGAGACGACGACGTTCAGGACTTCCGAGGGAATGCCGGAGGTGTCGATCACGGTGACCGGCTTGTCGCGGACCGGGATGCGGAACAGGCGCGAGAGGATCGCCGCCATGTTGTCGCGCACGGTGACGCCCGGGAACATGAAGGAGAAGCGGCGGTCGGATTGCAGGCTGAGGAACTGCTCGCGGATCCGGAGATAAGGCGCGGAATCGACCGGCCGGTCGAGCTTGCCCATGGCTTCGTCGAGCAGCTGGGTCACCTCGGAGAGGCGATAGGGCACCGGCGTATCGACGGTCACCGTCGAGGTGGTGTCGCGGACCGCGAGCAGGTTGCGCTTCGCCTGCACGATCACCTGGTGGAGGATGACGGAGTCGATTTCCGGCGTCTGGCTGGCGTCGCCGATGATCAGCTGCTTCATCTCCTCGAAATTGAGCAGCCAGTAGGGCAGCTGCAGGTCGGCCGGGGTGATCTGCTCGGCCATGTCGCCGAAGGCCGGCGCGAACTCGTTGTGCTGGTCGAGGACGACGATATGCGCCTTGCTGTGCGCGGCGAGGATGTTGCGGAGGATCACGGCGACCGCGCAGGACTTGCCGGTGCCGGTGGTGCCGAGCACGGCGAAATGCTTGCCCAGGAGCTCGTCCACCATGACGCAGGCCGGGATCGACTTGTCCTGGTTGACGACGCCGATGCGGACACCGTTGTCGCCAGCGCGCATGAAGACGCGGCGCAGATCCTCGCGCGAGGTGTGGAAGACCCCGTCGCCGAGGCCCGGGAAGGTGGAGACGCCGCGGCGGAAGATGCCGTCCTGCTCGATCTCGCCGATTAGCTCGAGCTCCATGATGCGAAGCTCGGCCTTGCCCTCGATCTGCTCGGGGATCGGAATGCTCAGTCCCGTCACCAGGCCGAAGGCGATGGTGGTCGCGGTGCGGACGTTGACCACCTCGCCGATGTCGGGTTTCCGCGCGGCCGGATTGTCATCGTCGCCGCCGATATGCTGGTCGAGCAGCGTGATGAGCTGACTGCCGGAGACCGACACCACGCGCCCGATGCGCGTCGCCTGAAGGTCAGCGGTGAGAGGAGCGGCTTCGTTCATCGGGTCAGACTTTCCGGAGTCGGCTGGTGGGCATGTTCGGGTGATACGGAGCGGGTGCGGTCCGGCGGGAAGCGCACGGTGACGGTGGTGCCGCGGCCGGGCTCGCTGTCGATCTTCAGGGTGCCGCCGTGCATCTCGACGAAACCCTTGCTCAAGGGCAGGCCGAG
>JAYSFH010000160.1:0-8021 GCA_041913405.1 Dongia sp.
GCCGCAAGGGCGAGGCGCACACCTTCGCCGAGCAACTGCATCCGCAGGAATGCTGGGGACTGCGACAGGGCGGCCGCCATGACGGCTGCATCGGAGCTGAGAGCGCCGGCGAGAGCGATGCGGCGCCGATCAACTGCCGCCATCTGGACGGCGAGGACGAGTTCGGCCCCTATGCCTGCATCCCGATCGTCGGGCGCGGGCAGATCCTCGGCATGCTGCATCTCCGCGGCGAGATCCTGCGCAGGCGCAACACCGCCGCCGCGCTGGACGACACCATCGAGCGTCTGATCGACCAGCTGTCGCTGTCGCTCACCAACATCGAGCTGCGCGAGAAGCTCGAGAACATGGCGCTCCGCGATGGGCTGACTGGCCTGTTCAACCGCCGCTTCCTCGACGAGACCCTGGAGCGCGACCTCTCGAAGCTGCAGCGCGACAGGAAGAGCGGCGCGGTCATGCTGCTCGACGTGGACCATTTCAAGCGCTTCAACGACACCCATGGCCACCAGGCCGGCGACGAGGCCCTGCGCCGGGTCGGCACCGCCCTCACCGCCTCGGTCCGGCAGAGCGACGTGGTCTGCCGCTATGGCGGCGAGGAGTTCCTGGTCTTCCTCCCCGACTGCAACGCGACCGAGGCCACTGCAAAGGCGGAGAAGATACGGGCCGCGGTCTCCGGAACGTCGATGACGATGGGCGAGCGCGTCATTCCCTCGGTCACGATCTCGATCGGGCTTGCCATGTTCCCGGCCCATGCCCAGAGCCGCGCATTGCTGACCCAGATGGCGGACCGCGCGCTCTACCAGGCCAAGGCGACGGGCCGCAACCGCGTGGTCCTGGCCGGCGCCGAGCCGCCCGCGGCACCCGGCGCCGCGCCCGCCCAGGCCGCCAAGTAGCATCTTCCGCCTGAGACAATAATTCTGTCATGCCCGCCCCCGGACTTGATCCGGGGGTTGACCCGGGCATCTGTCTCCGGTGCATTCTCTGCACAAGATGCGCGGGTCGAGCCCGCGCATGAGGAAATGCGGGCGCAGGGGAAATCCGTCCATGAAGATTGCAGAATATGCCGGCTATGACGCGACCGGCCTGGCCGAGCTCGTGGCAAAGAAACAGGTGACGCCGAAGGAGCTGGCGGAGACCGCAGCCGCGGCAATCGCCGCCGCCAACCCCAAGGTCAACGCGGTGGTCGAGACCTATCCCGACCGCATCGAAGGGCTGGACGAGAAGACGCTGCATGACGGCCCGTTCCGCGGCGTGCCGTTCCTGATCAAGGATATCGGCCAACATCTCGACGGTCGCAAGTTCGAATGCGGCAGCCGGCTGATGAAAGGCTTCGTGGTCGAAGGCGACAGCCATGTCGGCAAGCTGTTCAAGGAATCCGGCCTCAACATCATCGGCCGCACCAACGCACCGGAATATTCGATTGCCGGCACCTCGGAGAACGCGCTCTACGGCAACACCTCGACGCCCTGGCGCGAGGGCTATTGTGCCGGCGGCTCGAGCGGCGGGAGTGCCGCCGCCGTCACCTCGGGCATGGTGCCGATGGCGCATGGCTCGGATATCGGCGGCTCGATCCGCATCCCGGCCAGCTTCTGCGGCGGGGTCGGTTTGAAACCATCCCGCGGGCGGGTCTCGGCGGGACCGCGGGTGGAAGAAGGCGGCTGGGGCCTCGCCATGAATCTAGGGCAGACCAGGACCGTCCGCGACACCGCCGCTCTGCTCGACGCCATGGCCAAGCCGCAGGTCGGCGACCCGTTCTGGATCCCGAAGCCCGCCGAGAGCTATCTCTCCCTCATCAAGAAGCAGCCGGGCAAGCTGAAGATCGCCTGGTCGGTCGATCCGGTGATGGACTGGCCGGTGGACACAGAGGTTGCCGCCGCGGTCGAGAAGACCGCGAAGCTGCTGCAGTCGCATGGCCATGAGGTCTGGGAGGAAGCGCCGGAGTTCGACGGCGAGGAAGCCAGCCGCAAGATGCTCGACGTCTGGTTCTTCGGCTTTGCCGACAACCTCGATGCGGTCGGCGCCAAGCTCGGGCGCAAGCCCGGGCCGGACACACTCGAGCCGGTCACCTTGAAGATCTACGAGCATTCCAAGGCGATCACCCCGGCGCGTTTCCTCGCCAGCCACAACATGATCAACACGCTGCGCCGCAAGCTCGGGCTACTGATGGCGAAATGCGATGTCTGGATCTCGCCGACCACGGCCCATGTCGCCGAGCCGAACGGGCTCTACAACCAGGGCCGCGAAGGCGTCGGCGCGGAGGAATTCCTGGTGACCGCCGACCGGCCGCTGCAATTCACCTTCCAGCACAACGTCATGGGCACGCCGGCGATCTCGCTGCCGCTGGCGATGCACAGCAACGGAATGCCGATCGGCGTGCAGCTCGGCGCCAACCCGGCGCAGGAGCATATCCTGCTGCAACTCGCCGCCCTGCTGGAGCAGGAGATGCCCTGGAAGGACCGGGTGCCGCCGCTGCATGTCTCACGGGTGTAACGATGAAGATCGCGGAATACGCCGCCTATGACGCGACGGGATTGGCGAGCCTGGTGGCGAGGCGCGAAGTCAGCCCGACCGAGCTCGCCCGCACCGCGGCCGCGGCCATCACCGCGCTCAACCCGAAGATCAACGCGGTCGTCGAGCTCTATCCTGATCGCATCGAGGAGCTGGCCGAGAGCACGCTCCACCCCGGCCCGTTCCACGGCGTGCCCTTCCTGATCAAGGACATCGCCGGGCATCTCGACGGGCGCAAGGTGGAGTTCGGCAGCCGGCTCTGCGCCGGCCTCACCACCACCGACGGCGACACCAACCTCGGGCGGATGTTCCAGGAGGCGGGCCTCAACATCATCGGCCGCTCGAACGCGCCGGAATTTTCGATGTCCGGCACCACCGAGAACGCGCTCTACGGCAACACCTCCACGCCCTGGCGCGAAGGCTACAGCGCCGGTGGTTCTACGGGCGGCGGGGCAGCGGCGGTCGCCGCCGGCATGGTGCCGATGGCGCATGGCTCCGATATCGCTGGCTCGATCCGCATCCCGGCGGCCCTGTGCGGCGGCGTCGGCTTGAAGCCCTCGCGCGGCCGGGTCTCGGTGGGTCCCAAGATCGATGAAGGCGGCTGGGGCCTGGCCGCGAACTTCGCGCAGACCAAGTCGATCCGCGACACCGCGCTCCTCCTCGACTGCATGTCGCAGCCGCAGCCCGGCGATCCTTTCGTAATCACCCGGCCGTCGGAAACCTACGCGACCCTGATCGGCTGGGCGGCGCCGCGCCTCAGGATCGGCTGGTCGGTGAAGCCCTTGAACGACCGGCCGGTCGATCCGGAGATCGTCGAGGCGGTGAAGCGCACGGCGAAGGTGCTGAGCGGCCTCGGCCATATCGTCGAGGAGGATCATCCGGACTATGACGGCGAGGACGCGGCCCAGCGCATGCTGGACGTCTGGTTCTTCGATTTCCCGAAGCGGATCCACGACCTCGCCGCCAAGACCAAGCGCAAGCCCGGTCCGGACACCCTGGAGCCGGTCACGCTCAAGATCTACGAATACGCCAAGACCATCACCACCGACCGTTTCCTGGCCTCGCATGCGAGTTTGAACGCGATCCGGCGGAAGCTCGGGCCTTACTTCACGCGCCACGATCTCTGGCTGTCACCGACCACCGCCGCAGTCGCCGAGCCCTGGGGCCACTACAATCTCGGCCGCAGCGATCTCTCACCGCAGGACTACATGGCGCATATCTTCCGCCAGATCCAATTCTGCTTCCCGCACAACGTGATGGGCACGCCGGCCATATCCCTGCCGCTGGCGATGCACAGCACGGGGTTGCCGATCGGGGTGCAGCTCGGCGCGCGGCCAGGCGAGGATCATCTGGTGCTGCAGGTGGCGGCGCAGTTGGAGCGGGAGATGCGGTGGGAAGGAAAGAAAGTGGCGCCGACGCCGGCCTAGCTCTCACGAGCGAACTTCAACGATGTATTCCCCGACTGATGAGCATGGATAGCTCAGTTCGACAGCCGCGTAGAATCAGGTCATAATGCAGCCCTAACGTGTGAAACCCGATGACAACCTTTAGCTATGAGCGACCTGCCAGACCCCTTTCTCACTTCACTTTTTAAGCCGTCGGCACCTTTCGACCCCATCACGCTATGTGCGGGATTTGATGGAGGGAAGTGGCGGTGTGAGGCTCTAGCAAAGCATTTATCTGAATGGCTCCTGGACTTCTCTCTAAGAGAGTCAGAGAGAAACCTTATCACCCCCGGCAAAGTAGTCGCCGTCGTCCGACAAGCTGCTAGTAGGGTCTTTAAAAAGGACGAAATTACCCGAGGTGAGGCTGGCGAAATCATGCTTCACGCCGCCTGTCGTCAAGAATTTCTGACAAATCAGTTGGTGGCGAGACTCTACTACAAGTCCTCGCTAGATCAGCAGGTGCACGGGTTTGACTGCGTACATTTCAGGGAACCTAAAGCGGGGTCCATAGAACTTTGGCTAGGCGAGTCAAAACTGTATTCAAATGCCGACGCAGCGATCTCCAAAGCCCGTATATCAATAAAGGAGCATTTAGATCGCGGATTCATCGCGGCACAGAAGACCTTGATTATGCCGAAGATCGCAGACGAAAGCGCTGCGTTTGCAAGCAAGGTGCAACATCTTTTCCACCAGAACACGCCCCTCGACGACTTTCTCACAGCTATGGTGATCCCAGTTCTAATTGCATGCGACAGCTTAGCTGTCGAGGCCGGTGAGGCATCGGTTATTGGATATCACTCCGCCGTCCAGGCCGAGATGGTCGACGTAGCGAACCGTGTTCGCAAAGGATCACCCTTCGATTCCATCAAAATACAGCCGATCTATGTTCCTCTGAAGTCCAAGGAAGACTTGCGAAAGGCATTCAGTAAAACTTTAGCGGGGCTCCAATGACAAATTTTCTTACTCCATTGGATCACTGGTTGGATGCTGAGGCAGGAGTTCTCCGTCAAACAGCGTTCTCCGCTTGCCAGTTTGCAGCATCCGAAATCGCAACGCATGGCATAAAGGCGGACAACGCTCGAGATATTGTTATTCGCCTGAGAGCACTCGTAGAGAAACGCAACTCGGACCTCAGCGATTTTGGCCCAATGATCGAGGCGCTGACCCGAGAGGTTGGGCTCTTCCCATATGTCGACGCGACTACAGCCTCGTATCTAGACAGGGTTGCCCGCGAAGCATTTCGTTCTGATGCGGACCCACAATTGGTCTTCCATATCGAGCAACAACGCATTTTCAAGTCTTTGCTTGAAGGAAACAACGTGGTCGCCAGCGCTCCGACGAGCTTTGGAAAGTCCCTTATCATCGATTCAATGCTGGGACAGAAACATATTAAGCGGGCTGCCATCATCGTGCCTACTCTGGCCCTCTTAGACGAAACTCGGCGCAGGATTCTCTCAAAAGCCGACCGGGACACTTCGATCGTTTTTCACCGATCGCAGAGCGCACCTGCTACTGGGAAAGTCATATTTATCGGCACGCAAGAGCGGCTACTTGATCGACCAGACGTCATAAGCCTCGACCTTTTAATCGTGGATGAATTTTACAAGGCCGATCCGTCTCGCGCCGATGGCCGCTTTGTTGCCCTGAATGCGGCAATTTCTAAGCTGGTTCGCATTGCGAAACAGTTCTTTCTGATTGGGCCATTTATCGATGGAATTGATGCGCGCGGATGGCGCTATGCAGAAGTGGATTTCATTAAGACCGCCTATCGGACAGTGTCGTTCGACCCGATTGACGTGCAGTCATCTCACGACAACACTCGCGAACTTGTCGAGTACTTGGCGGATGAGCGTAACATTCCTGCCCTTGTCTTTGTCAAATCACCACGATCAGCGAACCAATTGGCCCGGGCGCTGGTCGAGGCCGGTGCACGCTTCGGCACTGAATGGTCTCTCCGGCTGTCGAAATGGGCTGCGGCAAACTATACGCCGAAATGGGCGCTGGTAGATGCCCTAGCACACGGTATCGGTTGCCATCACGGAAGACTCCCGCGCGCGCTTGCGTCGGCGATCGTGCGCGGATTTAATCGCGGGAATTTCAAAGTCCTTCTCTGCACATCGACATTGATTGAGGGTGTCAATACTGCCGCAAAGAGTGTCTTCATCTGGGACAAGGCAATTGATGGCAAGAATGTAGACTTTTTTACGTTCGCTAATATCAGGGGCCGAGCTGGACGAATGGGACACCACTACGTCGGCAAAGTTTTCTATTTCCATCCCCAGCCCCACCCGGAGGAAAATGAAGTGAAAGTGCCCGGTCTCGGGTCGGGTGGAGATATAGATGAGATACTCGTACACTATGATTCAACCGAGATTAACGACCCGGCAAAGCAGAGGCTTCAAGGCTGGGAAGATCGAACTGGTTTAGTTCCAGATGAATTGAGACGCTTTGGAGGACTAAAATTCTTTAGGCTGGCTGAACTAAAGCAGCGCATTTCTCAGCTTTCGGAGAGCCAAGAGCAACTGTTGGGCTGGCATGGCGTTCCGAGATACGCGGAGCTCAAGGCTACGGCTGAGTTCTTGTGGGATTCGTTCGACCTACGTCGCTCCGGCCCATACAGCGGCAGTCAGCTGACTTTAATGTTATGGAAGCTTTGGCATTCGGAGTCTCTATCTGAATTTCTCCAGACTATGTTCAGTGGAGAGAGGCCAACCGACCCAAACGATCTTTTTGCCTTCCTTCGAAGCTGCGAGTTCAGCTATCCGGAGCTTTTTATGTGTCTTCAGACGAGTTTGGGACGTAACAGTTTGGTCTCTGCAGACTACTCCCCATTCGTGGCGCAGCTTGAAAACTGGTTCATGCCGGAAGGGAAGAAGTCACTTGAAGAGATTGGCTTCCCAATCGTTCTCTTTGAGCGATTGAACATTCCCGCAAGTCAGGATGCCTCTGCGGATGAACTGATTTCTCGTTCACGTAGTTTTTTAAGGCAAGGGATTGGCCTCGGCCCGATTGAGCGTGAGATTATCATCGATGCATCAATAAAATTGAGGTCGCAGGATTAGAACGACGTTTCGCTCTTCCGTTCGCGGAGATTTCATTGGTCACCATCCACCATCTCGGCCGGTCGCAATCCGAGCGCATTGTCTGGCTCTGCGAGGAGCTGGGCGTTCCCTACGAACTGAAGCGCTACGACCGCCGCTCCGACAACCGGCTGGCGCCGCCGGAATACAAGGCGTTGCATCCGATGGGGATTGCGCCGGTGATCACCGATGGCGATCTGGTGCTGGGGGAATCCGGGGCGGTGGTTGAGTATATCGTGCAGACCTATGGCGGCGGGCGACTGGTGCTGAGGCACGGCGATGCGGAGTTTGCCGACTATCTCTACTGGTTCCACTTCGCCAATGGGACGCTGCAGCCGACGCTGGGGCGGATGATGTATCTGGAGCGGGTCGATCCCGCCGGCACCAGTGCGGCGGTGCAGGCGGCGAAGGAGCGGCTGGCGCTGGTCTTCTCGACGGTGGAGAAGCGGTTGGGTGAGGCGACCTGGCTCGCCGGCGATGCGTTCACGGCGGCGGATATCATGTCGGTGTTCTCGCTGACCACGATGCGGCTGTTCCGGGCGATGGATATTTCGCCCTATCCGAATGTGCTGGCCTATCTGCAGCGGATCGGGGCGCGGCCCGGGTATCAGCGCGCGATGGCGAAGGCGGAGCCGGGTTGGACACCAATGTTGGGGGCTTAGGAGGCGGCGATGCGCGCAAGTCTGCGAGTTCTGCTTGTTTCTCTTTCAGCTCTTGGGGCTTGGCCGGGAGGTGCTATGGCGGATGACGGTGCGGCCTCCTGCCCGCAGCAGATCGACACGGCGCAGAGTCTGAGCAAACCGGTCGAGGGTTTCGAGCCCGCCAAGGGGAGCGAGAACACCTTCTGGTCCGGCATCACCTTCTACGAGGGGCGGCCGGAGCAGATGGTGGCGCTCAAATACGATTCCGAGGCCGATTCCGGCGATGGCAGCTATGAGCTGACCTGGAACCTGGACCCCAAGACTGAGTACTGGATCGCGTGCCGGTATGA
>JAYSFH010000161.1:0-8020 GCA_041913405.1 Dongia sp.
TTCGAACTCGGCGTCGCGGGCATCGGCGCCGCCCGAGGTCATGTCGAGCGAGAAGCCGCCGCGGCCGTTGGCCCGCGCTTTCGCCCGCACCGGAGCCTTGGCGGGCGCGGCGGAATCGTTGGCATTGGCGTGGCCGTTGCCTCTCGCGGCCGACTTCGCGGCAGCGGCCGGCTTCGCCGGTGCGATATGCGCGATGGTCGTCTTGGTCCGCGCCGGCGCGCGGCCCGGCGTGGCCTGGTCGTTGGTGCGGAAATAGGCGATCGAGGACTGTAGCTGCTCGGCCTGGGCGGCGAGCTCTTCCGAGGTCGCCGACATCTGCTCGGAGGCGCTGGCGTTCTGCTGCGTCACCTTGTCGAGCTGCTGGATCGCCTGGTTGATCTGGTCCGAGCCGATATCCTGCTCGCGGCAGGCCGCGGAGATCTCGGATACCAGCTCCGCCGTGCGCTTGATGTCCGGCACCAGCTTGGTCAGCATCTCGCCGGCTTCTCTGGCGACCTTCACGGTCTGCGAGGAGACGGTGCCGATCTCGGCCGCCGCCGCCTGGCTGCGCTCGGCCAGCTTGCGCACTTCCGAGGCCACCACCGCGAAGCCCTTGCCGTGCTCGCCGGCGCGCGCCGCTTCCACCGCGGCGTTGAGGGCGAGCAGGTCGGTCTGGCGGGCGATCTCCTGGACGATGGTGATCTTCTCGGCGATGGTCTGCATCGCATCGACCGCGCGGCCGACCGCGTCGCCGCTCGCCTGCGCGTCGGTCGCGGACTGGCGGGCGATCTTCTCGGTCTGGGTGGCGTTGTCGGCGTTCTGCTTGATGTTGGAAGCCATCTCCTCCATCGAGGACGAGGCTTCTTCTGCCGCCGAGGCCTGCTCGGTCGCACCCTGCGACAGCTCCTCGGCGCTCGACGACAGCTCCTGGCTCCCCGCCGACACGTTGTCCGACGCGCTCAGGGCTTCCGAAACCACGCCGCGCAGCTTCTCCAGCATGCGTTCGAGGGCCTGGCCCAGGGTGTCGCGGTCGGAGAGCGGCTTCGCCTCGACGGTGAGGTCGCCGTTGGCGATGGAATCCGCGATGCCCGCCGTGTTGCGCAGGTTGCTGGTCATGGTGTTGAGCGCGTCGACCACGTCCTTGATCTCGTCATTCGACTTGACCGCGATGGTCTGGTCGAGATCGCCGAGGGCGACGGCGTTGGCGAGCTGGACCGCCTGGCCGAGGCCGCGGCTGATGGCGAGCGAGATCCAGACACCGGCGCCGGTCGCGATCAGCAGCGAGGCGATGACGGCGGAGAGCAGCATCAGGCGCTCGTCCTCGTAATCGGTCTCCGCGTCCAGCTTGGCCTGCGTCATGAAACCCTGGCTGATCGTGACGATCTCGTGCAGATCGGCTTCCGCCTGCTTCACCAGGTTGCGGCCTTCGCCCTCCGAGAGTTCCTCCGCCGCGGCACGGCCGTCGATCCCGGCCATCAGGCTGCGGATCTTGTCCTGCACCGGCAGCCATTGCGCCCAGCTGGACTGGAAGGCTTCGAGCTTGGCCTTGGCCTCGCCTTCGGCGACAGCGGCGAGTTTCTCGTGCGTCGCTACGCCTTCCTGGCGCAGCTTCTGGATCATGTCGTCGTATTGCCGAACCTGGCCCGGGTCGTTCGCCATGATCAGGTTCTTCTCGGCGCGCACCAGCGCCAGCAGGTTGATCGCGGAGTCCTGCGACAGCGCGACCTCCTGGGCGGCCCCGTCCACCAGCTCGTCCACCGAATCCCGCAGCGAGCCCAGGCCTGCGATGGCGAAGGCGGCGGAGATCGCCGAGAGCAGGATGACCACCAGGAAGGTGACGCCGAGCTTCAGTTTGATGGTTGCGCGCATGTGTGTCCCCTAGCTCCTTCGGTCTACGCGGCGTCCTGCGCCGGCGCGGTTGTCTGGCCGGCGGCGGCGGCGCCGCGGTCGCCTTCTTCGAATACCCGGTCGATGTCGAGGACGGCGATGAAGTCGCCGCCATGCTTGCCGATGCAGCGGATGAATTCCGGGCGCCAGCGCATGCCGATCTTCGGCGTGTCTTCCAGCACCTCGGCGCTCATCTCGGTCACTTCATGCACCTTGTCGGCGAGCAGGCCGACGGTGGTCATTTCTCCGTCCAGCAGGACGTTGATGACGATAATCCGGGTGTCGATGGTCGCCGCGGTCGGCGTCATCTCGAACTTGAGGCGGAGGTCGGCCAGCGGCACGACCTTGCCGCGGACGTTCACCAGGCCGTTCAGGAAGGCCGGGCCGCCCGGGACTTCCGTGACGTTGACCAGATCGAGGATCTCCTGGACCCGTCCGGCCTCGAGCGCGAATTTCTCGCCCTGCAGGGTCAGGGTCAGCACTTCCAGGGATCGCTTGCCTTGCCAGATGGCCATCGGATGCTCCGTCAGCTCGCCAGCTTGAGGTTGCGCTCGCGTTGTCCGCGCGCGACCAGATGGCCGATTTCCAGGATGAGGGCGACGGTGCCGTCGCCGAGGATCGTCGCGCCGGAGAAGGTGCCGACGCCTTTGTGCAGCTTGGAGAGCGACTTGATGACGGTCTGGTGGTCGCCGATCACCTGATCGACCACCAGTCCGACGCGCATGTCGTTCGCAGAGACCACGACCACCTTCTGGTACTTGTCCGGCGGCGTCGTCGCGTTGAACATTTCCCTGAGACGCAGGAACGGCACCAGGTCGCCGCGGATGTTGAGGAAGTTGCTGCCGTTGACGCGGCTCTCTTCGACCGGCGGCAGCTCCACGCATTCCTCGACCGCGGAGAGCGGGATCACGTAGCGGCCCTGGCCGATCCGCACCAGCAGCCCGTCGATGATCGCGAGCGTCAGCGGCAGGCGCAGCGTGATCTCGGTGCCCTTGCCCTGGGTGCTGGCGATGTCGATGGAGCCGCGCAGGGCGTCGAGAGTCCGCTTGACCACGTCCATGCCGACGCCGCGGCCGGAGAGGTTGGTCACCTTCGCCGCGGTGGAGAAGCCCGGCTGGAAAATGACCTGGAAGAGCTCGGAATCCGACATCTCCTGGCCCGGCTGGATCAGGCCGTTCTCTTCGGCCCGCGCGCGGATGCGGGCGCGGTCCAGGCCCTTGCCGTCGTCGGTGATCGAGATCAGCACCTTGTCGCCGGTATGGCGGGCGGAAAGGTGGATATGGCCCTGCAACGCCTTGCCGGCTTCCTTGCGCTGCTCGGGTCCCTCGAGGCCGTGGTCGATCGAGTTCCGGATCAGGTGCACCAGCGGATCGTTCAGGCGCTCGATCACGGTCTTGTCGAGCTCGGTCTCCTCGCCGCTGGTGGTGAGGTTGATCTCCTTGCCGAGCTCGACCGCGAGGTCGTGCACCAGGCGGCGGAAGCGGCCGAACAGCTGGGCGATCGGCACCATGCGGACGCCCATCGTGGTGTCGCGGAGCTCCAGCGCCAGGCGCTCGATCTCCTCGGAGATGGATTTGAATTCGCCGTCCTGGCTGGCGGCGGCGATCTGCTTCAGCCGCGACTGCGCGATCACCAGCTCGCCGACCCGGTCCATCAGGTTGTCGAGGCGCTCGGCGGGAACGCGGATGCTGCCGCCGCTCTTCAGCGCCTCGCTCGGGTTCTTCGCCGGCTGGGCCGCCGCAACGGGCTTCGGCACGGCAGCGGCCGGGGCGGGCGCGGCGGCGACAGGAGCCGGGGCGGGTGCCGCCTTCGGCGCGGCGACCTCCTCGATCTTCAGCTCCATCTCGTCCATGACGAACATGAAGACGTCTTCGATCGCGGTCTTCGGCTTGTCGGTCTCGACTTCGACATCCCAGCCGATATGGATCTCGGTGGCGTTGAGCGCGGCCAAAGGCGGGATCTTGTCGAGCAACGGCGTGACCTTGGCCTGGCCCAGGGAACGCAGCTCATCGATCAGTAAAAGCGGGTTGGTCCCGGTCGCCAGCGCATCGGTCGGCAGGCGGAACTGCACGCGCCACTTCGCCGTCGGGGCGGCCGGAGTGGTGACGGCCGGCGCCGCGGCTTCGGCCGGCTTCGGCGTTTCCGCCGCGCCATGGCCGCCGACGGTCGCTTCCAGCCGCGCCAGGATCGCCTGGCCGGCGGCGGGATCGGCGCTTTCCGGGCGCTCGATCAGGTTGCGGATATGGTCCTTGCCGGCCAGCGCGATGTCGGCCAGCGCGGCGGTCATCGAGACCTTGCCCTTGCGCACCAGGTCGAAGGCGGATTCGACATGATGGGTGAAGCCCGCGACGGCGTCGAAGCCGAACATCGAGCCCGAGCCCTTGATCGTGTGCAGCGCCCGGAAGGTGCTGTCGACCAGTTCCGGATTGTCCGGCGTGCGCGTGAGATCGAGCAGGATCTGCTCGAGCTGCTCCAGCAGCTCCTGCGCCTCTTGCCGGAAGGTGTCGGTCGGATCCCCCGCGCCGCTCATCAGCCCAGCACCTTCTTCACCACCGAGATCAGCTGGTCCTGCTGGAACGGCTTGGTGATCCAGCCGGTGGCGCCGGCGGCTTTGGCTTCGCTCTTCAGCGCGGCGTCGGATTCGGTGGTGAGGAACAGGATCGGCACGCCCTGGTAGGCGGGCAGCTTGCGCAGCTCCTTGATGAGCGCGAGGCCGTTCATGACCGGCATGTTGAGGTCGGTCATCACCATATCGACCTTGGCGCCCTTGGCCTTCGCCAGTCCCTCGGCGCCGTCATTGGCCTGGATCACGTCGTAGCCGGCGCCGGAGAGGGTGAGCTTCACCATCTGCCGGATGCTGGCGGAGTCGTCGACGCTGAGGATCGTCTTGGCCATCTCAGTTCTCCTTGGTCCAAAGGGTGGCGGCGGCATCGATGCCGCTCCGCGCCAGCACCTGCTGGACGGCTTCCGGATAGGGCTGGGCGATGCGGATCGCGGCGCCGCTCTTCTCGGCGGCGAGCATCAGTTGGATGAGGCTGATATCCGCCTCGGTGACGCCACTCACATCGATATCGAGCGGCATTTTCGCTTCGAGCCTGGCCAGGAGATCGCGCCGGATCGCTTCGATTTCGCGGATGGTGATTGCGCCGGTGAGTTCGATCCGATCGGCGGCGCTGCGCGGTTCGGTCATGTGCGGGATCAACTTTTCTGCTGCGCGGTCACAACTTTCTGTGGCGCGATCTAACCACTGGAAAGTGAACAAACCGTTAGTCGGAAATCACTCTCTCAATTTGTGCGCGCAGGCGTGTTGTATATGAGCCAACTGCGCGAGGATTGCCGTCGGCAGGAATGGCGTGCGGGCGGTGTGAAAGTTAGCCTGTAAAACAGCAGATTTCGGAACATATGCGCAGGAACAAGCGCTTGTCGTAAGAATGTTGATGTCCTGCGTGAATTGCTTCCCGCTCCGCATTGAGTTGTGACACTTACGCGAAGAATGGTTGCAGGAGCGGAATTATATCAGCTGCGTTGAGGGCGGGGCTGATCCGACTTTTTCTCGTATCTCGCGTTGCGCGGAATGGGACGCGCGAAGGTCGGGCGCAAGACGCGCCTGCGCGAGAACGCTGGCGGCGGGATCTACTGAGGGAGAGAGAGTGGAAGCGGGCGGACGGCCTCAGCCGTTCGGCGTCTCGTCGGCGGCGGTCTGCTCGGTCGCGCGATAATCCTGCAGACGAGTCGTCCGCAAGCCGCGCAACCCATGCCGGTCGATCGAACGCTGCCAGGAGAGGAATTCCTCCACCGACAGCGTGTAGCGCTGACAGGCTTCCTCGAGACTGATGATGCCGGCGCGCACCGCGGACACGACCTCGGCCTTGCGACGGATCACCCAGCGCTTGATGCCGGGCGGGGGCAAGTCCTCGATACGCGCGATCCGACGTTCGCCATGCCGGGTGAGGGCTGGCTTTTGCGGGATCGGGGCGGGCGCGTGGTTCGGCCTCATGCGGAGTCCATTGGTTCAGACCGACGACAGGCTAAGCCGGGCCGCTTAACAAAATGCTAAGCCGGTGAAGAGAAAGGAAAACTCGGATTTAGCTAAAATTGTCTGTAATCCGGGCTGCGGGCCGCGGCAGAACCGCCGGATCGCGGCCTCAGGCCCCGGTGGTCTGGTCCCCGCTATCGGTCTCATCGCCGGTATCGGTGGTCTCGGTCGGCTTGGAAATGCGCAGCACGTCCTCCAGCGGCACCGAGACGTCGCCCATCTTCAGGAACACCTTGCCGTCGGCGATCACCGCCTGGTCCACCTTGCCGTAGCTGGTGATGGCGGCGTCGGTCGCCTTGCCGGTGGCGGGGTCGGTCACGCTGACCGCCACGGTGTATTTCCCGTCCGGCAGCTGGTTGCCGAAATAGTCGGTGCCGTCCCATTCGACCGGGTGGGTCCCGACCTGGGCGTCGACCTGCTTCAGCATGACGATGTTGCCGGCGGAATTCAGGATCTTGAGGGTGGCGGAGCCGGCCTTCTCGATCGTGTAGTCGAACTTGGACTTGCCGTTCTGCAACGGCACGTCGCCGCTGTCGGCGGCGATGGTGGTGCCGACGAAGCCGACCGCGCCGTAGGCATTGGCGGTCGATTGCAGCCCGATCAGCTGGTCCAGCTTCTTGTTGCCGTTGATCTGCTGCTCGACCGCCGAGAACTGCACCAGCTGCTGGGTGAACTGGGTCGCGTCCATCGGCGAGAGCGGGTCCTGGTTCTTCAGCTGCGCGGTCAGCAGGGTCAGGAAATTGGTGTAGTCGCCGGAAAGGCTGGCCAGCGCGTCATCGCCGGTCTTGGTGGTGGTCGAATCCGTGCCGCTGCTCTTCGCCTGCTTGGAGATGATGTCGTAGGCCGAGGTCCCGGATGCGGCTGCGGTTGTCGTCGTCATGACTTCAGGTCTCCAGATCCACCAATCCGTCGGCGGTCGCGACCACATCGGCCCGGACTTCCGCCTTCACCTCAGACCCGCCGGCGCCATTCCCAAGGCCCGAACCGCTGCCCGTTCCCGCACCGTTCTGGGAACCGCCGTTCTGGCCGTTGCTGTCCCGCAGGTTGAAGGACAGGCTGCCGTTGCCGGTCTGCAGCCCAGCGTCTTGCAAGGCGCGTTCCAACGCCTTGGCATCGTTGCGGAGCAGGTCCAGGGTACCCTGCCGGTCCACGACGATGGTGGCGGTGACGTTCTTATCCTTGTCGATATCGAGCTTTACCTCGACCCGGCCGAGCTCTACCGGGTGGAGCGCGACCGTCAGCCGGCTGTTTCCATTCTGCATGGCATCCCTGATCTGCACTGCGATCTGCTCGTGGGGCGGCAAAATCTGCAGGTTCTGCCTCAGCTGGGCCATGAAGGCGCTTTGCTTGGCGGCAATGGAGTTGCTCAGGCCCGTGGCGCCGGACCCGAGATACTGAGACCAGTTGGAAAGCTCGGCCTCGTCGGCCCCGAAGCTGGCCCCGGCCTGGACCGCCATGCTCTCGGCCAGCTCGTTGCGGATGTTGGTGGTGCCGGACCAGGTGACGCCGGCCGGACGCGCCATCGGCTGGACGATCGCGGCAGCGCTCTTGGCGTTGAGCTCCGGCGTGATCGTGGCGGCGGCCTTGTCCTGTGCCGCATCGGCCTTCTTGGATCCGGCGGCCGGCTTCTCCTCGCCGGCGGCGGGCTTCAGCGGGGCCAGCGGATCGGCGGCCTTGGCGAGTTCCTCGGCGGCATCCTGGAGGGCGGCGACGGCATCGGCCGCGGCCTTCTGCGCCTCGGGACCGCCGGCATTGAGGATCGCGCCGAACTTGAGGCCGACGGTCGCCGCCTGGCCCTGGGCCTTGCCGCCGACGGCCGTGCTGAAATCGACCGCGTCCGCGAGTTGCGCCGCCAGCCCGGCCTGCAAGGCGGTGGCGGCATTGCCGCCGGCGACGAGCGCGGCCGCATCGACCGCGGCATCCGGTTCGGCGCTCAGCGCCTGGATCGGCAGCGGAACGGCAAGCATCGCGAGCAGGCTGGGATCGGTCCCGGCCACGACGGTCTCGCCCGGGTCGGTGCCGTCGCCGGGCTGCTGCGACCCGTCATCCGCCTGTTGCTGGCCCTGGTCGCCCGACGCGTCCGGCTGGCTGTCGCTCTCGGTCGTGCCGGTCGAAGCC
>JAYSFH010000162.1:0-8016 GCA_041913405.1 Dongia sp.
TGTCGATCAACGCAAAGCTGATGCCCTTGAACGACGCGATGTTCTGCGAGACCAGCCCGGGGCCGGTCAAGTTCGCCATGTCGCTGCTCGGCCACGGGACCTCGGAACTCCGTCTCCCGCTGGCGCCGATCGCGGAATCCAGCCGCGCCAAGGTCGAGGCGGCGATGAAGAAAGTGGGCTTGATCGGACAGTAGGGGCTGCTTATTTCATGCCCCCGCTGTATGTCTTGAACCCACGATGGCCCGCGATACTTCCAAAGACCGTTTCGCCGCGCAGAACCGCAAGGCGCGGCACGACTTCTTCATCGAGGACACGCTCGATGCCGGCATGGTGCTGACCGGCACCGAGGTGAAGTCGTTGCGCCTCGGGCGCGTCAGCATCAACGAGGCCTTCGCCACCGAGAAGGACGGCGAGATATGGCTCTACAACGCCTATTTCCCTGAATACGAATCCGCCAACCGCTTCAACCACGAGCCCCGGCGCCCGCGGAAGCTTCTCCTGAAGCATCGCGAGATCAAGAAGCTGCAAGGCCAGACCGAGCGCCAGGGCATGACCCTGATCCCGCTCTCGATCTACTTCAACGAGCGCGGCATCGCGAAGATGCAGCTCGGCCTGGCGCACGGCAAGAAGAAGGTCGACAAGCGCGCCACCGAGAAAGAGCGCGACTGGAAACGCGACCAGCACAAGCTGCTGAAGACCCGCAGTAGAGGTGATTAGCGGCGATGGCCTTCCACACTCCGCCGTCATCCCGGCGCTAGGCGCCGGGATCCACGCCTTGGCGGCGTGAAGAAAGGAAGGCGTGGATCCCGGGACCAAGTCCCGGGATGACGGTTTGGATATGCAAAGAGGCAATGGATGTTCACCAAGGTCGAAACCTCGACGCCGCCCGGCACGCCGACCCCGATCGGCCCCTACAACCACATCGCCAAGGTCGGGCAGTTCATCACCATCGGCGGCACCGCCGGCGTCGATCCGGCGACCGGCCAGCTCGCTGGCCCCAATGTCGAAGCGCAGACGCGGGAGATCCTGAAATCCTTTCGCGTGATGCTGGAATCCGTGGGCTCGGATCTCGGCCACGTCCTGCACATCAACATCTTCCTGCTGGAGATGAGCGACTTCGAGGCGATGAACCGCGCCTATGTCGAGGTGATGGGCGAACATCGCCCCGCCCGCACGGTCATCGGCGTGGCGGAACTGCCGAAGCCCGGCGTGCGCCTCACGATGAACCTCACCGCCGTCGCGCCCTAAATTCCCGCCGCCCGCTTCGCGATTCCGATCGCGTTCTCGAACATCGCCGGCGTCAGCACGCCGGTATTGGTGTTGTAGCGCGAGCAGTGATAGCTATCGACCAGGGTGACGCCGCAATTCAGCGCGTGCACGGCGGCGTGGGCGAACTTGAAGCGGCTCTTCTTCTCGCCCAGCGCCTTCAGCGCTGCGTCATGGGCGATCGCGCCCAAGGCGAGCATCACCTTCGCGTCGGAGGCCAGGATCTCCGGCTTGAGGAACTGGTTGCAGGTGGTGATCTCCACCGGCAGCGGCTTGTTCTGCGGCGGCACGCAGCGCACCGAGTTCACGATCCGGCAGTTCACCAGCTGCAGCGTGTCGTCCGGCCGCTCCTCATAAGTCCCGGTGGCCAGCCCCAGCTTCAGCAAGGTTGCGAACAGCAGGTCGCCGGCCCAGTCGCCGGTGAAGGGCCGGCCGGTGCGATTGGCGCCGTGCAGTCCCGGCGCCAGGCCGACGATCAGCAGCTTCGCGTCATGCGGGCCGAAGCAGGGCACCGGCGCATTGAAGTAGTCCGGCAAAGCCGCGCGGTTGGCCTCGCGGAACTCCTTCAGCCGCGGGCAAAGCGGGCAATCGAGACTGGGGGTCGGAATCCCGGCAGGCGAGGACACGGGGCTTAAGCGCCACGCTCCTCGGCATGCTCCGGGGCCGGCGCCTTCGCGTCGCCCAGCGGCTTTGCCGCATGCTGCCGGGCGATTTCCGGCATCAGCTCCGTGAGCTCGACGAACACATCGGCTTGCCGGCGCAATTCGTCCGCCACCATCGGCGGCTGCGATTTCACGGTCGAGACCACCGAAACCCGCACGCCGCGGCGCTGCACCGCCTCGACCAGCCGGCGGAAATCGCCGTCGCCGGAAAACAGCACCACATGGTCGAGATGCGCCGACATGTCGAGCACGTCGATCGCCAGCTCGATATCCATGTTGCCCTTGATCTTGCGCCGGCCCATGGCGTCGGTGAATTCCTTGGTCGGCTTGGTCACCATGGTGAAACCGTTGTAGTCCAGCCAGTCCACCAGCGGGCGCAACGGCGAGTATTCCTGGTCCTCGATCAGCGCCGTGTAATAGAAGGCGCGAATGAGGCGGCATTGCTCCTGGAAGTATTTCAGCAGCCGCTTGTAGTCGATGTCGAAGCCGAGCGCCCGGGCCGCGGCATGCAGATTGGCGCCGTCGATGAAGAGCGCCACGCGCTCCTCCGGATAAAAACGCGTCGTCATATGAATTGTCCTTCCCAGGAAATCGCTTTAAGTATCAGCCGCCGCTTATGGACGGCGTGCGGCCTAGTAAAATCACGCCGGTTCGGCATTTCAACCGCGATTTTGGCACCATCGAGACGGGTTCGTTATGACCAAGGCGGGCGTCTATATCGGCCTCGGCGCCAACCTGCCGAGCCCCGAACACGGCACGCCGCGCGCGACTCTGGAAGCGGCGATCGCTGCGCTGGAAGCCCAGGGTCTCGCCGTCGTCGCGCGTTCGCCCTTCTACGAATCAGAACCCGTGCCGGTTTCGGATCAGCCCTGGTACCTCAACGCCGTCGTCGAGGTCGCAACCGATCGCGATGCGCCGGCGGTGCTCGGGATGCTGCATTCGGTTGAAAATGCCTTCGGCCGAGTCCGCAACATCCGCAACGAGCCAAGGGTGCTGGATCTCGACCTCCTGGACCACCGCGGAACCGTCCGCAGCGGGCCGGAATCACCCCTGTTGCCGCATCCGCGTCTCGCCGATCGCGCCTTCGTGCTGCTGCCGCTGCGCGACATCGCACCCCGCTGGCGCCACCCGGTCAGCGGCCTTACCCCGGCTGAATTGTTGGAATCATTGCCGGAAGGGCAGCGGATCCGCCGCCTGGAGCCCTGAATCCGCCGCCTTGCGCGTGTTGCATGGCCTGATCCCGTGCGCGCAACTGGACTCGCGCGTTCATAAACAATATATTCGTTACAACAACTTGGCTTCGTTCTTGGAGATTGTCTCGAATGGCACGCGTTACGGTTGAAGATTGCGTCATGAAGGTTCCCAACCGCTTCGACCTGGTGATGGTCGCGGCGCAGCGCGCGCGGGAGATTTCCGCCGGCGCGCAGCTGACCCTGGAGCGCGACAACGACAAGAACCCGGTCGTCGCCCTGCGCGAGATCGCGGACGAGACCGTCAACATTGCCTCGCTCTCTGAATCGGTCGTGACCGGCCTGCAGAAGCATGTCGAGAACGACGAGCCGGAAGAGGAAGGCCAGGGCTTCGGTGTCGGCGCCGGCGAGGACATGCTGGCGGAAATGCAGCAGGCCCAGATCTCCGAAGAGGATGCCGAGGACGCCGACATGGCGATCGACGGCGAGTTCGAAGATGCCGCCGAGGCCGAGGGCACAGAGGACTGAGCGGGACGAAGCGGGGCGCAAGCCCCAGGGGCCTCGCCAAGGGCGGCTTCGCCGGTTCGGCGAGGCGCTGGGATCCCTTGTAAGCGGATCGATCACTGGAGGGAGTTGGCGATCGAGGCGTGCAGCGGATCAGGCTCTCGGCGTTTCGCAACAGGACGCGGATGACGCACACGGGGCGGAGGAGACCGCCCTTCGGGAGTTTGGTGCTGAAGTGTCGATGATTCGTCAGTTCGAGCTGGTCGAACGAGTCAAAGCCTACGATCCAGGCGCGGATGAGGACACCCTCAACCGCGCCTATGTTTTTTCGATGAAGGCGCACGGCTCGCAGTCGCGTGCTTCCGGCGATCCCTATTTCTCCCACCCGCTTGGCGTCGCCGAGATCCTGACCCGGTTGAAGCTCGACACGGCGTCGATCGTCACCGGCCTGCTCCACGACACCGTCGAGGACACCGAGGCGACGCTGGAGGAGATCGAGGAGCTGTTCGGCGCCGAGATCGGCCGGCTGGTGGACGGCGTCACCAAGCTCTCGCGCCTGGAGCTGCAATCCGACAACACCAAGCATGCGGAGAATTTCCGCAAGCTGGTCCTGGCGATGTCGAACGACATCCGCGTACTTTTGGTGAAGCTCGCCGACCGCCTGCACAACATGCAGACGCTGCACTTCATCAAGGCGCCGGAGAAGCGCCGCCGCATCGCGCTCGAGACCATGGAGATCTATGCGCCGCTGGCCGAGCGCATGGGCATGCACCAGCTGAAGGACGAGCTGGAGAACCTCGCCTTCGCCGAGGTCAACCCGGACGCCTATCAGTCGATCACCCAGCGTCTGCAGTTCCTGCGCGAGCAGGGCACCGACACCAGCAAGAAAGTGGTGGCCGAGCTGGAGAAGGTGCTCAAGGAACAGGGCGTCGCCTGCACTGTCTCCGGCCGCGAGAAGACGCCCTATTCGATCTGGCGCAAGATGCAGAAGAAGCAGGTCGAGTTCGAGCAGCTCTCGGACATCATGGCCTTCCGCGTCATGGTCGAGGACGTGCCGACCTGCTACCAGGCCTTGGGCGTGCTGCACAGCAGCTATTCGATGATTCCCGGTCGCTTCAAGGATTTCATCTCGACGCCGAAGCCCAACGACTACCAGTCGCTGCACACCGGCATCATCGGCCCGCACCGCCTCAGGATCGAGGTGCAGATCCGCACCCGGCAGATGCACGAGGTCGCCGAGATGGGCGTCGCCGCGCATTGGGCCTACAAGCAGGGCACCGAGAAGATCGACGGAAGGCAATATCGCTGGCTGCGCGAGCTGCTGGATATTCTGGAGCACGCCTCCGGCCCGGAAGAATTCCTCGAGCATACCAAGCTCGAGATGTTCCAGGATCAGGTGTTCTGCTTCTCGCCCAAGGGCGATCTCATCGCTCTGCCGCGCGGCGCCTGCCCGGTCGATTTCGCCTATGCGGTTCACTCGGAGATCGGCGACCGCTGCGTCGGCGCCAAGATCAACGGCCGCATCGTGCCGTTGCGCACCGTGCTCACCAACGGCGACCAGGTCGAGATCGTGACCTCGCGGGCGCAGACTCCGTCGCCGACCTGGGAGCGCTTCGTCGTCACCGGCAAGGCCCGCGCCTGTATCCGCCGCTTCATCCGCACCCAGCAGCGCAACCAGTATATCGAGCTGGGGAGGGCGCTGCTCTCCAAGGAATTCCAGCACGGCGGCTACGAATATTCCGACAAGGCGCTCGACGGCGTCCTGAAGAAGTACAAGGCCGAGGATGCCGACGACCTGGTCGCGCAGGTCGGTGAGGGCCTGGTGGCGGCGCGCGAAGTCATGGTCGCGGTCTTCCCCGGCTCGCGGACGCCCGCGGCGCCCGCCGAGAAGGTCATCCCGATCGGCCGCAAGAGCCAGAAGTCCAAGGGCGGCGCCTTTGCTCTGCCGATCCGCGGCCTCATCCCCGGCATGGCGGTGCATTTTGCCGGCTGCTGCCACCCGCTGCCCGGCGACCGTATCGTCGGCATCGTGACGACGGGGAAGGGCGTCACCATCCACACCATCGACTGCGAGACCCTGGAAGGCTTCGCCGACACGCCGGAACGCTGGATCGACGTCTCCTGGGAGAAGGACAACGACGGCGACGACAGCTTCCACACCGGCCGCCTCAACGTGGTGATCGCCAATCAACTGGGTTCGCTGGGGTCCCTGACGACGGTGATCGGCAAGAACAACGGCAACATCATGAACCTGAAGATCGTCAATCGCTCCCAGGACTTCTTCGAGATCCTGATCGACGTCGAGGTCAAGGACGTGAAGCACCTCACCAACATCATCGCCGCGCTGCGCGCCACGCCCAACATCAACTCGGTGGAACGCGCCCGCGGGTAGGGCGCCTGCCCGCGTCGTACCAAAGCCTGCAATCAGCACCGTGATGCACGCCTTGCGTGTTGTTTGCTGTCGCGGCACAATCGGGTTATGCCGGCTGGGTCTACATCATGGCCAACAGGCGCAATGGAACGCTCTATGTCGGCGTGACCGCGCGCATGGCGGCGCGGGCCTGAGAACACAAGACAGGTGCAGTCGAATGCTTCGCCATGAAATACGGCTTGAAGCGGCTGGTCTACGCAGAACCGCACGACCGCATCGAGGCTGCAATCTATCGCGAGAAGACCATCAAGCACTGGACGCGCGCCAGGAAGGTGCGGCTGATCGAGTCCATGAATCCTGAATGGAAGGATCTCTACGATCAGATTCTTTGAAGGCTAGCTCGCTCTCTCAACCATTCCGCCGTCATCCCCGCGCCTAGCGCGGGGATGACGATTGAGTATATTACCCCGACCCATTCAAGGAGCCTCCACCATGCACCCACGCCCCTTCGGCCGCACCGGCTGGCAGGTCAATCCGATCGGTTTCGGCGCCTGGGCGATCGGCGCGGACTGGGGCGCGGTCTCCGACCGAGACGCCGAGGCGGCGCTCAACGCGGCGCTCGACAAGGGCGTCAACTTCATCGACACCGCCGATGTCTACGGCATGGGCCGGTCCGAGAAGCTCATTGCGAAAGTGCTGAAGTCGCGGGGCGGGAAAGGCGACATCGTCGTCGCCACCAAGGCCGGCCGCAAGCTCAACCCCCATGTCGCCGAGGGCTACACCGTCCCGGCGATCACCGGCTTCGTCGAGCAGTCGCTGAAGAACCTGGAAGTTGACGCGCTCGACGTGCTGCAGCTCCATTGCCCGCCGACCCCGGTCTTTTCCAACGCGGCCTTGTTCGACGGCCTCGAAAAGCTGGTTCAGGCCGGCAAGCTCAAATACTACGGCGTCAGCGTCCAGGATGTGGACGAGGCCATCAAGGCGATGGACTACGGAATCGTCAGCATCCAGATCATCTTCAACATGCTGCGCCAGAAGCCGATCGACAAACTCTTCGACCTTGCGAAGCGGAAGAACGTCGCCATCATCGCCCGCGTGCCTTTGGCCAGCGGCCTGCTCACCGGCAAGATGAAGCCCGACACCAAATTCGGCCAGGACGACCACCGCAACTACAATATCCACGGCGCTGCCTTCGACGTCGGCGAGACCTTCTCCGGCGTGCCCTATGACGTCGGCCTCGCCGCGGTCGAGAAGCTGCGCCCGCTGGTGCCCGGCGGCGCGACGATGGCCGCCTGGGCGTTGCGCTGGATCCTGATGCACGACGCCGTCACCGTCGCCATTCCCGGCGCGAAGAACGTGGCGCAGGCGGAAAGCAATGCGGCGGCCGGCGACCTCACGGCGCTCAGCAAGGAGCAGATGGCGGCGGTCAAGCAGGTGTACGACGCCGACATCCGCCCGCTCGTGCATCATCGCTGGTAGGTGCCATGATCATCGGCATCGGCAACGACATCATCGACATCCGCCGCATCGAGAAGACCATCGAGCGTTTCGGCGACAAGTTCATCCAGCGGATCTTCACGCCGGTCGAGCAGGCGAAGTCCGACCGCCGCGCCAACCGCGCCGCTTCCTACGCCAAGCGCTACGCGGCCAAGGAAGCCTGCTCCAAGGCACTCGGCACCGGCTTCCGCGCCGGCATCTTCTGGAAGGACATGGGGGTGGTGAATCTCCCGAGCGGCAAGCCGACCATGGCCCTGACCGGCGGCGCCTTGGAGCGGCTCAAAGCCATCACCCCGCCCGGTATGGTCCCGCAGATCGACATCTCGATCACCGACGAGGAGGAGATGGCCTACGTGATCGTGATCATCTCCGCCAACCCGGCGTGAATGCGTTCACGCTTGCGCAGCCTCACGCGGCGTCAAGACCCTCACCCCAGCCCTCTCCCTCCGGGAGAGGGAGATTTCTCAAAGGCTCGTGCCACAGCGTCCCCTCGCCCGTAGGGAGAGGGACAGGGTGAGGGTCTTGA
>JAYSFH010000163.1:0-8010 GCA_041913405.1 Dongia sp.
AGAAGCCGAGCGCAAAGTCTTCGAGGTCGGTCGGGCTCGCCATCATCACCACATGGCTGAGGCCGTTATAGACCATCGCGACCGGGACTTCCTCGGCGACCGGCTCGGCGTGGGATTCGGCGCCCGTCGCATCGCGGCGCAGCAGCTGATAGGCGGCTTCGGCAATCGGCTTTTGTAGCTTCGCCGCCTCGCTCTCCCCACAAGGGGAAGGCGAGGCGGTCGCGCTCGTTTCCAGGGCCCCGCTCTGCAAATGCCGAGCGGGGGTCATTCCGCCGCGGTCTTGCCCGCGATCTGGCGGGTGTCGTCGCGCAGCTTGGCGTATTTCAGCTGCCATTCCGACGGCCGGTTGGTGGCGCGGACCTCGACCGCAGTCACCTTGTATTCGGGGCAGTTGGTGGCCCAGTCGGAGAAGTCGGTGGTGACCACGTTCACGCCGCTGCCGAAGTGGTGGAAGGTGGTGTAGACCACGCCCGGCTGCATGCGGTCGGAGATCCGCGCCGCCAGCGCCGTCTCACCCGCCCGGCTCATCACCGAGACGATGTCGCCGTCATGGATGCCGCGCTGCTCTGCGTCGTGCGGGTGGATCTCCAGCACGTCCTCGTCATGCCAGGCGATGTTGCCGGTGCGCCGGGTCTGGGCGCCGACGTTGTACTGGGAGAGGATGCGGCCGGTGGTCAAGAGCAGCGGGAACTTCGCCGTGCTCTTCTCGTCGGTCGGCACGTATTCGGTCAGCACGAAGCGGCCCTTGCCGCGCACGAACTTGCCGATATGCATGATCGGCGTGCCGTCCGGCGCCGCGTCGTTGCAGGGCCACTGCACCGAGCCCTGCTCCTCGATCTTCTTGAACGAGACGTTCTTGAAGGTCGGGGTCATGGCCGCGATCTCGTCCATGATCTCGGAGGGGTGCTTGTAGTCCATCTTGTAGCCCAGCGCGTTGCTGAGCAGCATGGTCACCTCCCAATCGGCATAGCCCGGCACCGGTGGGGTCGCCTTGCGCACCAGGTTGATGCGGCGCTCGGCATTGGTGAAGGTGCCGTCCTTCTCCAGGAAGGTCGTGCCGGGGAGGAAGACATGGGCGAAGTTCGCGGTCTCGTTCAGGAAGAGGTCCTGCACGACCACGCATTCCATCGCCTCGAGGCCGCCGGTCACATGCTTGATGTCCGGATCGGACTGGGCGATGTCCTCGCCCTGGATGTAGATGACCTTGAAGCTGCCGTCGATGGCGGCGTCGAGCAAGTTCGGGATGCGGAGGCCCGGCTCGCTCTCGAGCTTGACGCCCCAGAGCGATTCGAAGCTCTCGCGGACCGCGTCGTTGGAGACGTGGCGGTAGCCGGAGAACTCGTGGGGGAACGAGCCCATGTCGCAGGAACCCTGCACGTTGTTCTGGCCGCGCAGCGGATTCACGCCGACGCCCATGCGGCCGATATTGCCGGTCGCCATGGCGAGATTCGCAATACCGATGACGGTGGTCGAACCCTGGCTGTGCTCGGTGACGCCGAGGCCGTAATAGATCGCCGCGTTGCCGCCGGTCGCATAGAGCCGGGCGGCGGCGCGGACGTCGGCCGCCGGCACGCCGGTCAGATGCTCGGTCGCTTCCGGCGAGTTGCGCTCTTCCGAGACGAAGTTGCGCCAGAGTTCGAAGTCCGCCGGCTCGCAGCGCTCCTTCACATAGGCCTCGTTGATCAGGCCCTCGGTCGCGATCACATGCGCCAGCGCATTGACGATGGCGACGTTGGTGCCGGGACGCAGCGCCAGGTGATAGTCGGCCTCGACATGCGCGTCCTTCACCAGGTCGATGCGGCGCGGGTCGATGACGATCAGGCGCGCACCCTGGCGGATCCGCTTCTTCATGCGGCTGCCGAACACCGGATGCGCATCGGTCGGGTTGGCGCCCATCACCAGGATGACGTCGGCTTCCATGACGCTGTCGAAGGTCTGGGTGCCGGCCGAGGTGCCGAGCGTGGTGCCGAGGCCGTAGCCGGTCGGCGAGTGGCAGACCCGGGCGCAGGTATCGACGTTGTTGTTGCCGAAGGCGGCGCGGACCAGCTTCTGGACCAGATAGGTCTCTTCGTTGGTGCAGCGCGAGGAGGTGATGCCGCCGACCGCACCGCGGCCGTACTTGCCCTGGATCCGCTTGAACTCCGATGCCGCATGGCTGATCGCCTGCTCCCAGGAGACTTCCTGCCAGGGATCGGTGATCTTGGCGCGGATCATCGGCTTGGTGATGCGGTCCTTGTGGGTCGCGTAGCCCCAGGCAAAGCGGCCCTTGACGCAGGAATGGCCGTGGTTCGCACCGCCGTCCTTGTAGGGCATCATCCGCACCACCTCGGTGCCGCGCATCTCCGCCTTGAACGAGCACCCCACGCCGCAATAGGCGCAGGTGGTGACGACGCTGTGCTCCGGCTGGCCGGCCTCGATGATGCTCTTCTCCATCAAGGTCGCGGTCGGGCAAGCCTGAACGCAGGCGCCGCAGGAGACGCATTCGGAGGCGAGGAAATCCTCGTCCTGGCTGGCCGCCACGTGGCTGGCGAAGCCGCGGCCATCGATGGTCAGCGCGAAGGTGCCCTGCACTTCCTCGCAGGCCCGGACGCAACGCGAGCAGACGATGCATTTCGAGGGATCGAAGGTGAAATAGGGATTGCTCTCGTCCTTCACCGCATCGAGATGGTTGTCGCCTTCGTAGCCGTAGCGCACTTCGCGCAGGCCGACCGCGCCCGCCATGTCCTGCAGCTCGCAGTCACCATTGGCGGCGCAGGTCAGGCAGTCCAGCGGATGATCG
This sequence comes from Dongia sp., assembly GCA_041913405.1. GTDB lineage: Bacteria > Pseudomonadota > Alphaproteobacteria > Dongiales > Dongiaceae > Dongia. The sequence continues at coordinate 2,780 of JAYSFH010000163.1, forward strand.
GAGATGTAGAGCTCCATGACGTTGCGGCGGAGCTTGGCCAGCTTCGGCGTCTGGGTCCTCACCTTCATGCCGTTCTCGGCCGGCGTGGTGCAGGAAGCCGGGGTGCCGCGGCGACCTTCGATCTCAACGAGACACAGGCGGCACGAGCCGAATGGCTCGACGCTGTCGGTCGCGCAGAGCTTCGGGATCTGGAAGCCCATCTCGGCGGCGGCGCGCATCACCGAGGTGCCTTCCGGCACCGAGACCGCGATGCCGTCGATCTCCAGGGTCACCGTCTTCTCGGAGACGCGCTCGGGCGTGCCGTAGTCCGGTTCCTTGATGAGCGTCAGCGGCTCGGGAGCGACGATCGGGTTGGTGAGGGGTGCGTTCATGGGGGCTTTCCTTGCCTTGAGCCGTTACTCGGCGGCCTTACGGCTGGGTTTGTCGAAATCTTCGGGGAAGTTGCGAATGGCGCTCTGCACCGGGAACGGCGTCAGGCCGCCCAGCGCGCAGAGCGAGCCGTCGACCATGGTCTCGCAGAGGTCGTCGAGCAGCTTCAGGTTCTTCTCGCGGCTGGTGCCGGCGATGATCCGGTCGATCACCTCGACGCCGCGGGTCGAGCCGATGCGGCAGGGCGTGCACTTGCCGCAGGATTCGGCGGCACAGAATTCCATGGCGAAGCGTGCCTGCTGTGCCATGTCCACGCTATCGTCGAACACGACCAGGCCGCCATGGCCGAGCATCGCCTTCACCGCGGCGAAGGCTTCGTAGTCCATCGGGATGTCGAGCTGGTCGCCGCGGAGATAGGCGCCGAGCGGGCCGCCGACCTGCACCGCGCGGACCGGGCGGCCGGTCAAGGTGCCGCCGCCGAAGTCATAGACCAGTTCCTTCAAGGTCACGCCGAAGGCCTTCTCGACCAGGCCGCCCTGGCGGATGTTGCCGGCGAGCTGGAACGGCTGGGTGCCGCGCGAGCGGCCCATGCCGTAGTTCTTATAGAAGGCGGCGCCGTCGTCGATGATCACCGGCACGGAGGTGAAGGAGAGAACGTTGTTGATGACGGTCGGCTTGCCGAACAGGCCTTTCAAGGCCGGGAGCGGCGGCTTCGGGCGGATCACGCCACGCTTGCCTTCCAGGCTCTCCAGCAGCGAAGTTTCCTCGCCGCAGATGTAGGCGCCGGCACCCAGGCGGGTCTCGAGATCGAAGCCCTTGCCGGAGCCGAGCACGTTGGGACCGAGATAGCCGGCATTGCGCGCGATCTCGATCGCCCTGCCCATCTGGCGGAAGGCGTCGGGATACTCCGAGCGGATGTAGATGAACCCCTTGGTGGCGCCGGTCGCGACACCCGCGATGGTCATGCCCTCGATCAAGAGGAAGGGATCGCCTTCCATGATCATGCGGTCGGCGAAGGTGCCGCTGTCGCCCTCGTCGGCGTTGCAGACGATGTATTTCCGGTCGGCCCCATTTGGACCGAGGGGCGCTTTAAGGACGGTGTTCCACTTGATGCCGGTCGGGAAGCCGGCGCCGCCGCGGCCGCGCAGGCCCGATTCCGTCACCTCGGCGACGACCTGCTCGGGCTGCATCTGCAGCGCCTTGGCGAGACCGCGATAGCCGCCGTTCGCCCGGTATTCCTCGATCGAGAGCGGATCGATGATGCCGCAGCGGGCGAACATCAACCGCTCCTGCTTCTTCAGGAACGGGATCTCCTCGGGCTTGCCGAGGCAGAGGCCATGGGCGCCGCCGCCCAGGAAATCGTGCTCGAACAGGCTTTGGACGTCGCTCGGGGCGACCGGGCCGTAGGCGATGCGGCCTTGCGGCGTCGCCACCTCGACCATCGGCTCCAGCCAGTAGAGGCCGCGCGAGCCGTTGCGCACGATCTGGATTTCGCGGTTCTTCTCGCGGGCGAGGCGCTCGATGGCCTGCGCCACGCGGTTGGCGCCGACCGCCACGGCAGAGGAATCGCCCGGGACGTAGACCTTCACCGCGCTCATTCCGCAGCCTCCCGGCGACCGGCTTCGGCTTCGCGCATCAGCGCGTCGAGCTTCTCCGGGGTCAGGCGGCCGACGGTCTCGCCGTCGATCAGCGCCGAGGGACCGCAGGCGCAATTGCCGAGGCAGTAGATCGCGCCCAGCGACCAACGCCCGTCGGGAGTCTGATGGTGGTAATCGACGCCGAGTTTCTTCTTCACATGAGCTTCCAGCTCCCGCGCGCCGACCGACTGGCAGGCCTCGGCACGGCAGATGTGCAGCGCATGGCGGGCCGGCGGAGTGCGGCGGAAGTCGTGGTAGAAGGTGATGACGCCGTGCACTTCGGCGCGGCTCAGGTTGAGGATCTCGGAAAGATCGGGCACCGCGGCGTCGTCGACATAGCCGAAGCGCTCCTGCAGGGCGTGCAGGATCGGCATCAAGGCCCCGTCGAGGCCTCGATAAGTTTCAATGATCTGGCGCGCCTCGGCTGCATCCCATGTTGGGGTGCCTTTTGCGTCGCTCTGACCGGCAGTGGTCATCCGTCCGATACTCCAGTATTCCGAGGAAAAACCGTGAACCTGCAAAGGTTTGCGGTCAAGATTCTCCCATCGATCGCATGATAAATGAAATTTATCAAAGGGCGTCGCAGCCACTGTAACCGACGCCTTCATTCCGGCACTTGGCCGAGCGCGACACGAACGTCGCCGGTCCCGCCAAGACCGCTCCCTATCCGGGGCAATCTGCGCCGCGACTGGTTAACAAATAGGAATTTCCGGGCGCTCACGCCATCCGTAAGCGTTGGAATTTCGCGCGATTAGCCCCGAATCAAACTCAAGGATGAGATCGGCAAAACTCATGTCCTTGCCCAGGATAATTAACCTAAATCAAACCACTTCTCTCTAGGTTTGCTGCCTGGAAAGAAGGGACCGATCATGAAACTCGCCATTTCCGCAAAGCTCACCGGGGGCTCCATCGCGAATATCGCGCTTATTCTCCTGCTGGCGGGCGCGGCGCTGTTGACCATCGACGACATGCGCCGCATGCAGGACGAGGGTGCAGCCACCTATCAGAACGCGGTCGATGCCACGGAAGCGGCGGCGCTGGGCGCGGAGATGTACCAGATCATTGCCGATGCCGAGATCAACCGCGCGCTCGACCAGACCGCCAAGGACTGGGCCGACAAGAAGGCAGAGGCCGAGGTGGACCTGGCCAAGGTCGGCGAGACCGCCGACACCGACGGAGAGAAGGCGGCCATGGCCGAGGCCACGGCGGCGCGTGATCGGCTCGTCGCGACATTCGAGCAGGAGATGATGCCGAAGCTGCAGGCGACGCACGACCTCACCCAGGAAATGCGCGACCTCGACGGCAAGATCGACGAAGAGGCCGCCGCCTTTGCCGCCGCGATGCAGAAATTCCGCGATCTCCAGATCGCCGCGGCCCAGCAGAGCGACGTCGTCTTCGACGCCCGTGGCGCCGCCGGCACGCTGCATTCGATGATCCTGAGCGGCATCGCCATCGTCCTTGGCTTGACGATCGCCCTGCTGCTGGCCCGCGCCATCGTCCGGCCGGTCAAGGCGATGACTGCCGCAATGGGCCGGCTCGCGCGCGGCGACATGAGCGCCGAGATCCCCGGCACCGAGCGCCGGGACGAGATCGGCGAGATGAGCCAGGCGGTCCGGGTCTTCAAAGACAGCATGGTCGAGGCCGAACGCCTGCGGCAGGAGCAGGAACGACAGAAGGCGGAAGCCGCAGCCCAGCGCAAGGCCGATATGGCGCGCCTCGCCGACCAGTTTGAGGCGGCCGTCGGCGGCATCGTGAAGACCGTGGCCTCGGCGGCCACCGAGCTTCGTGCCTCCGCCCAGTCGATGTCCTCGACCGCGGAGGAAACCAACAAGCAGGCCCAGGCCGTCGCCTCCGCCTCGAACGAAGCGGCGACCAGCGTCCAGACCGTGGCCGCGGCGGCGGAGGAACTCTCGCTTTCGGTCGATGAGATTTCCCGCCAGATCACCCAATCCAACGACGTGGCCGCCAAGGCGGTCCAACAGGCGGAGACCACCAACAGCGAGGTGGCCGGGCTGGCCAGTGCAGCCCAGAAGATCGGCGACGTGGTGCGCCTGATCGAGGAGATCGCCAGCCAGACCAACCTGCTCGCCTTGAACGCGACGATCGAGGCGGCGCGGGCGGGCGAGGCCGGCAAGGGCTTTGCCGTGGTCGCCTCCGAGGTGAAGACGCTCGCCACCCAGACCGGCAAGGCGACCGAGGAGATCAGCGGCCAGATCGCCGCGGTCCAGAGCGCCACCCAGCATTCGGTGGCGGCGATCAGCGGCATCGGCGAGACCATCCGCTCGATCAGCACCATCTCCGGCACCATCGCCGCCGCGGTCGAGGAGCAGACCGCCGCGACCCGGGAGATCGCCCGCAACGTCCAGCAGGCGGCCCAAGGCACCTCGGAGGTGACCGAGAACATCGTCAGCGTCAGCCAGGCCGCCAACGACACCGGCGCCGCAGCCGGCCAGGTGCTGGGCTCCGCCGAGGAGCTGTCGCACCAGGCCGAGCTGCTGCGCGGCGAGCTCAGCCGCTTCATCGAGGTCGTGCGCGCCGCCTAGCCGGCCCCTAGCCGACTGCGCAAAAGAAAACCGGCGGCGAGTCGCCTCGCCGCCGGCTTTGCTTTTGGCCTCGACCGCGGTTACGGGTTGGCCGAGGTGCCGCCCGCCGGAGCCGGGGTGGGCGCCGGCGCCGCAGCCGGCTGCTGGGCGTTCATTTCGGAGTTGATCTGATCCGTGGTCTTGAAGTCCGGGGCCGCCTCCAGCTGGTCCTTGGTGTAGGAGATCTGGACCTGCTGCTGGTCCGGTCTCACGTCGATCTCCTTCCAGGTCAGGCCGACCGCCTTGGCGCCGACGCCGAGCACGCCGCCGACCGAGAGGACGACGCCGGTCGCCTTGCCATCCTTGTCGAGCAGGATGTCGTGGACGGTGCCGACCTTCTCGCCCTCGGCGTTGTAGACGGTCATGCCGATGATCTGGTCGGCGCGGACCTCGCCGTCGCTCTGGGCCGAGATCACCGCGTCACTCGGCGGCGGGCTGGCCGGCGCCGCTTCGGCAGCCGGCGCCGGGGCGGCCGGGTCAGCCGCCGGCGGCGAGGCCGGGTTGTTCATGTCGGTGGTGCCGCCACTCTCGTTCGTGGCCGGCGGGGTCACCACGGGCGGCTGCTGGCTCTGGCCCGTGGCGCCGGTGCTGTCCTGCGCATAGGCGCTCGCGCCGATCGCCAAAAGCGATGCCGCAGCGGTCG
>JAYSFH010000164.1:0-7992 GCA_041913405.1 Dongia sp.
CGGAGTTAGCGCAGCTGCCGACCTACTCCCTCCACCCATGCGCATCGCGCACCTTCAGCATCGCGCCGAGCACGTCATTCCAGGTCTGCTGCTGCGTCATCACCGCATTGGGGAACATGCAGCCGTCCCACGACAGGTGCCGGATCTTCTTGGTCAGCGCGCCCTTGTCGTCGCGCAACCAATAGCCGGCATGCTTGGCGATATCGAGCTTGCCGTTGGGGTCGGTCGCCTGCACGTGCCGCCCGGTCTTCTCATGGTCGCCGGAGCCGAACACCGTGCCGTCGTTCTGCGCCACGTGGAAGTCATAGGTCCAGGGCCGCAGCGCATCCGCCACCTTCTTATAGGCGGCATCGAGCTGCGACTTGTCCTGCCAGTCGTAATCCTTCGGCAGCAGCCGGTCCTCTTCGGAATTGTAGCCCAAGGTGAACAGCATCGAATGCGCCATGTCGGCCTGATAGCCGACCACGCCCGGCATGCCGACCTCTTCCAGGAGGTTCACGTTCTTCTTCCAGGACTGCATCCCGCCCCAGCAGATCTCGCCCTCGGCGAACAGGTACTCGCCATGGTCCTGCGCCACCTTGCCGGCCTCGCGGAAAGTCTCGGCGATCTTATGCGTGTTGCCGACCGGATCCTTCTCCCAATCGGTGACGCTCGACGAGGAATCGATCCGCACCCCGCCGGTCGGGCGGATGCCCATGTCGCGCATCCACTTGCCGATCACGCAGGCCTTGCGCACCGCCTCGACGAATTTCTTGCGGTCCTCGGCCGAGCCCATCGCCGAGCCACCGCCGGCCCCGCCCCAGATCGGCGCCACGAAGGAGCCGATCTTCAAGCCATAGCCGGCGATCTTGTCGACGACGCGCTTCACATCGTCCTTGGAGCTGTCGATCGAGACATGCGGATCGGCGAGCCAGAGATCGACCCCGTCGAACTTCACTCCATCGACATCGGCCTTGGCGGTCAGCTCCAGCAAGGTATCGAGCCCGATGAACGGCTCCGCCCCCGGCGCCCCCTTGCCGACCACCCCTGGCCACATCGCGTTGTGGAGCTTCGGGTAGTTGTTCACATGCTCAGCCATGGCAGCATCTCCTCCCAAAAATCTTGTTCAACCGGGAAATCGCCCGGCCCTCTCGCTCCGCCGGCCGTTCCTCGCTCCGCTCGTCATCCCCGGGCTTGGCCTGGGGACCCCTGAGTTGCCGTCCGCCGCACATGCGGAACCGGATAGGGCTGAAAGCGATCACCCAAACATCACCGAAGGAGGGAAGCGAAGCCCCAAGCCGGCGCGAAGCCCGATAACCGCCCCGCAACAAAACCCAGGAACCCGTTCGCGGTGTCTTTTCCAGAAAACGAGGCCGCCCGCCGAGCCCCAACTCCCTCCCGCCCGTCCGCCTTATCTCCCGGCCGACTGGGCATGCCGAGAGTGTTCGGGATGAGGCGAGCGGGTGTCAAGCACGGCGCGAAAGCGGCTGCAGCGGATGAGCGGTTTGTACCGGGGCGAGAGCGATTTGTTATAGTTATCGTTTGGAGTTCCAGGGATACAGAACTCGGCCTGCTTTGGTCAGTGGCTCTACGCCTCCCTTCTGTCATCCGTCGTCACATCCTGCGCAATCCGCCACCCTCCGAAACATCCCCTCCGCCCCACCACCCACATTCGACAGCACCGTGAGCACGCGCCGGTCCTGCAAGGTCACCTGCGATTCCAGCGCGACGCCGGGGTCGGCGCCTTCGATTGCGACGACCTTCTGCCCGCTTCGTTCGCGGAGCCAGAAGCCGCGGCCGTAATACGTGCCCGCGCGCTCCGGTACGCGCACGCTCGGTGCCAGGAAGCGCTCCAAGGTCGCCGGCTTCAAAAGCCTGCCGTCGAGCAGAGCCGTCCAGAAGCGGCGCAGGTCGCCGGCGGTGGTGAAGGCGCCGCCATCGGCGCCGCCGATCGCGGGCACGGCGAAGATGTTGCTGCGCCAGCCTTGCGCGCCCGCTTCGATATAGCCGGTGGCGGTGTTCTCGGGGAGCGCGTCCATTGCGAAGTAGCCGGTCCGCGTCATGCCGGAGGGCGCGAAGATGCGCTCCTGGATGAAGTCGCGGTGATCGCGCCCGGTCAGCGCCTCGATCGCGAGGCCGAGCAGGATGAAGCCCGAATTGCAGTAGTGGAAGCCGCTGCCGGGCGGGGCCTTCATCGGCAGGTCCGCGAACAGCGGCAGGAAGTTTTCCGCCTTGGTCATGCCGTAGCAGGGCCGGTCACGCCACAGAGCCGCGTAATCCGTCGCCACCTCCTCGTCGAAATAATCCGGGACGCCCGAGGTGTGGTTCAGGAGCTGCCCGATCGTGACCTGTGCGAACTTGAACCGGCGCTCCGGCACGCAATCGCCCAGCTGCGTCGCGAGTTCGAGCTTGCCCGCGTCGATCAGCAACCCGATCGCGACCGCGGTGAAGCCCTTGCAGCCGGACGCCATGGCGAAGCGCGTCTCGACGCTGTTGGGCACGCGATGCCCGCGCTCCGCCAGGCCGAAGGCGAGATCCAGCGACGGCCCCGGATCGCCCAAGGATGCAACGGAAACGACGCCGCTGAAGCCCAGTTCCTCCGCCGCGCGGATGATCGCGTCTGGTGACAGCTCGGTGCGGTGCATGGCGCAAGGATACGCCGCCGCGCGCATCCTTTTCTACGCGCCGAATTCCGGAATCTTGCTCCGGCTGCTTTGTGCGAGGCCTCGTGCTATAATGCGCCTCGGCTGTTTGACATCGTGAGTTCAACTGCGGGCGCAGGCGCAGGACTTAGTCGCATCCGCCGACCCCGACGGGACCCCGACAGACTCGCACAACCCCGACGGGACCCCGACCGGAATACGAGTCCATTCCAATTCTGCGGGACGCGACGCGGGAGCTCTGCGCAAAGCGCACATCACCCGCACCGGACCCCCACAGAATCGCGGCATATCCCCCGGCCTATCCTAACCCGCGCAAGTTTGACGCCACCCGCGCGCAAGCACCGAACCTTTACAGGGCCTTTACGCCAGCCGGATAGGGCCGGCCGCGCGCGCCGGAGATAGTGCTGCAATCGCTTGGAGTTGGCGGGGATTTCGCCGCCGGGGCTCGTAAAGGTGCCGCGGCACCCTGCTTCAGGCGCCCTGTCCGCCGGCCGTCGCGGCTGATGCGACGGCGTTGTTTGACATCGTGAGTTCCGCTTCCGCTCTCGCGCCGCGCGGGTGGATACCGTGAACCCCGACGGGACCCCGACAGAATCATCCTATACCCAATACCCCCTCGGCCTATGGGACCCCGCAACCCGGTCCCGGCTGCTAGCCGAGCCGCTCCGCATAGTCGCGGACATGGCGGTTGATATAGGTGGTGAGGCCGGAGCCCTTGCGCAGGATCCACTTCATCCGCTCGAGATGCTCAGGTCCCGGCTTCGTGCGGTCATAGACATAGGTGTCGCGCGCGCTGTTCTTGAAGCGGACGATGATGAAATCATCGCGCACCGCGAAGGCCGTGACGCCGGTCTCGCCGTTGCCGTAGGGTTGGAGCGCAATCGTCTCGCCGTGGTAGCGGACGGAATCCAAGCCGGCTAGCTGCGCCGCCGGCGCGGCGCGGCCTTGCGCGCCGTGGTCCGCGCGACGCCATCGGCATCGCCCCCCGACGCTTCCGGCAGCGGCGCGGGTGTTGCGGCTGCGGCCTTCGCCTTCGGGCGGAGCAGCATGTCGCCGCCGGCATGGCGCTTGATCTCGAAGGCGCCGGTCTTGGTCACGAGGTCGCCGAGCTTCGCGGCACCGTAGGTGCGCGGGTCGAAATCCGGGGCGAGATTCGCGAGCCGGTTGCCGACGCCGCGGAGATTCACCCAGCCGTCATCGTCCGAGAGCTGCGCGATCACGCGGGTGAGCAGCGGCACCGCGGCCGCGGCGGGCTCCAGCGACTTCGCCGCGTCCGGCGCGACACGGTCCGCCGCGGGTGCGGCGGGCAGCCGGTTCCCCGGCGCCTCCGGCGTCAGGTTCTCGGTGTAGATGAAGCGGCGGCAGGCCTGGCGGAAGCTCTCCGGCGTCTTCTTGGCGCCGAAACCGTAGACATCGACGCCCTGCTCGCGGATCCGCGCCGCCAGCCGCGTGAAGTCGCTGTCCGAGGAGACCAGGCAGAAGGCGTCGAACCGGCCGCTGTAGAGCAGGTCCATGGCGTCGATCACCAGCGCAATGTCCGACGCGTTCTTCCCCGTGGTGTAGGCGAAGTTCTGCTGCGGCACGATCGCGAACTTGTTCAAGAGGTCGGCCCAGGATTTCAGCCGCGTGCTGGAGAAGTCGCCGTAGATCCGGCGCACGCTGGCCTCGCCCATCTTGGCGACTTCCTCGAACAGCCCCGCCGCGATCCGGGGCGAGGTGTTGTCGGCGTCGATCAGGACGGCGAGCCTTGGCGAGCGGGATTCGGTGCTGGCCATGCGCCTGCCGTCACTCTTCGCTGGAGGGCTCGGTGGCGTGTTCGGCGGCCTTCTTCGCCTCCGCAGCCTGCTTCTTGGCCTCAGCCTTCTCGGCCTTCTTCTCGGCCTTGGCCTTGTCCCGTTGCATGCGGTCGAAACGATAGTTCGGCGTGCGTCCCATCGGCGGCCCTTTCAAGGTTGAACCTCCAACGACCACGCCACGGGCCGCGCTGCAAGCTTTATTGCCCCAAGAGGTGGGGAAAATGCCGCTATTCGTGCATCTTGAGGGCGGCGATGAAGGCGCTTTGCGGGATCTCGACATTCCCGTACTGGCGCATCTTCTTCTTGCCCTCTTTCTGCTTGTCCAGGAGCTTACGCTTGCGGCTGATGTCGCCGCCGTAGCATTTCGCGGTCACGTCCTTGCGGAGCGCGCTCACCGTCTCGCGGGCGATCACCTTGCCGCCGATCGCCGCCTGGATTGCGATCTTGAACAGCTGCCGCGGGATCAGGTCCTTCAGCTTCTCGCAGAGCGTGCGGCCACGCGCTTCGGCCTGGCTCTTGTGGACGATGCAGGAGAGCGCATCGACCGGATCGCCGTTGACCATGATGTTGAGCTTCACCAGGTCGCCTTCCTCGTAGCCGTCGAGGTGATAGTCGAAGCTGGCATAGCCGCGGCTGACCGACTTCAAGCGGTCGTAGAAATCGAACACCACTTCGTTCAGCGGCAGGCGATAGGAGAGCATGGCGCGGGAACCCGCATAGGTCAGGTCCTGCTGCACGCCGCGCCGGCCTTCGCAGAGCTTCAGGATCGAGCCGAGATACTCGTCCGGCACCAGGATGGTCGCCTTGATCCAGGGCTCTTCCATATGGTCGATATGCACCACGTCCGGGAAATCCGCCGGATTGTGCAGCTCGATCATCGTGCCGTCGGTCTTGTGGATCTTGTAGACCACCGACGGCGCCGTGGTGATGAGGTCGAGGTTGAACTCGCGCTCCAGCCGCTCCTGGATGATCTCCAGATGCAGCAGGCCGAGGAAGCCGCAGCGGAAGCCGAAGCCGAGCGCCGCGCTGGTTTCCATCTCGAAATGGAAGCTGGCGTCGTTGAGATGCAGCTTGCCCATCGCCTCGCGGAGCGTCTCGAAATCGTTGGCATCGACCGGGAACAGGCCGCAGAAGACGACCGGCACGCTGGGCTTGAAGCCGGTCACCGCCTGCGCCGTGGGCCGCTTCTCCTCGGTGATGGTGTCGCCGACCGCGACGTCGGCCACGGCCTTGATGCTGGCGGTGAAGAAGCCGACCTCGCCCGGCGTGAGCTCGGGCAGGGTCTCGTTCTTCGGCGTGAACACGCCGACCCGCTCGATCTCGTAGACCGAGCCGTTCGACATCATGGTGATCTTCTGCTTCGCCTTCATCACGCCGTCGATGACGCGCACCAGGATGACGACGCCGAGATAGACGTCGTACCAGCTATCGATCAGCAGCGCCTTCAGCGGCGCGCTGGCATCGCCCTTGGGGGCGGGCAGGCGGTGGACGATCGCTTCCAGCACGCCTTCGATGTTGATCCCGGTCTTGGCCGAGATCTCGACCGCCTCCGAGGCGTCGATGCCGATCACGTCCTCGATCTGGGTCTTCACCCGGTCGGGTTCGGCGGCGGGCAGGTCGATCTTGTTCAGGACCGGTACGATCTCGTGATGGTTCTCGATCGCCTGGTAGACGTTGGCGAGCGTCTGCGCTTCCACGCCCTGCGATGCATCGACCACCAGCAGCGAGCCCTCGCAGGCGGCGAGGCAGCGCGAGACTTCATAGGCGAAGTCCACATGGCCCGGCGTGTCCATCAGGTTGAGCTGATAGGTCTCGCCGTTCTTGGCCTTGTAGCTGAGGCGCACGGTCTGCGCCTTGATGGTTATCCCGCGCTCGCGCTCGATCTCCATGTTGTCGAGCACCTGCTCCTTCATCTCGCGGTTGGTCAGCCCGCCGCAGGCCTGGATCAGCCGGTCAGCGAGCGTGGACTTGCCGTGGTCGATATGGGCGATGATGGAGAAGTTGCGGATATGCGCGAGGTCGGTCATGTCGGCTGTGTCGGGTTCCTGAGTGCGGCGCAAGATAGGGGCTGGAACGGTTCCGTGCAACCGGCGAAAATCATTGTAGTTCAATGAATTGCGCGACTCCTGTCACGCTTCGGCAGGGACCGAAGCGTTTCCCGATGACCGCATCCACCGATTGGCCTAGCAAGGCGGGCAACATGGGGAATCGCGCCGTCATGACCGGCAGGCCAAATCTCACCCTCGAACTTGCGCTGCTCCTTGCGCTGGCGACGCTTTGGGGCGCCTCCTACAGCTTCATCCGCGTCGGCGTCGAGACCATTCCGCCGATCACCTTCATCGCCGCGCGGACTCTGATCGCCGGCGTTCTGCTGCTCGCCGTGATGCGGCTGCGCGGCCTCCACCTGCCGCGTGACGGTGCCAGCTGGCGGAAGTTTCTGTTCCAGGCCTGCCTCAACAGCGTGGTGCCCTTCACCCTGATCGCCTGGGCGGAGAAGACGGTCGATGCCGGCTTGGCAACCATCCTCAACTCGACCTCGCCGATCTTCGTGTTTCTGCTCACCGCCCTGATCACCCGGCACGAGCCGCTCACCTTGCGGAAGCTCTTCGGCGTCATCGCCGGCATCACCGGCATCGGCCTCATCGTCGGGGTCGAGGCCCTGGGTGGCCTCGGCCATGATCTCCTGGCGCAAGTCGCGATCGTCGCGGCCACGATCTCCTATGCGGGTGCCGCGATCTTCGGCAAGCGGTTCAAGGGCCTCGATCCGTTGCTGCCCGCGGCGGGCTCGATGCTCTGCGGTGCCGCGATTCTGATCCCGGCCAGCCTCGTCTTCGAGCAGCCCTGGACGCTTTCGCCTTCCAGGGATTCGATCCTGGCCCTGCTCGGTCTCTCGGTCTTCTCGACCGCGCTCGCCTTCACCCTCTATTTCCGGCTGCTCCACACCCTGGGCTCGATCGGCACCACCGCGCAGGCCTATCTCCGGGTCCCGATCGGTGTTGCGATCGGTGTGGTTTTCCTGGGCGAGAGCCTGGCGCCGAGTGCCTTGGGCGGGCTGCTCTGCGTCATCGTCGGCGTTGCCGCCATGACCATTCCCGCGCGCCAGAAAAAGGTGGCATGATCCGCTCCTTTTTCGCGAGGAAAGGTCGATCATGCGTGCAGTCCGCTTCCACGGCATCGGCAAGCTGACCGTCGAGGACATCGCGCCGCCGTCGGCGCCCGGCGCTGGCGCGGTGCATCTGAAGGTGCTGGCGGCGGGCATCTGCGGCTCGGACCTCCACAACTTCAAGACCGGCCAGTGGATCGCGCAGCTTCCGGTGACGCCGGGCCATGAGTTCACCGGCGAGGTGCTGGCAATCGGCGCCGGCGTCTCCGGCTTCGCGCCGGGCGACCGCGTGGTCGCCGATTCCCGCGCCGCCTGCGGCGCCTGTGTCGAATGCGCAGCGGGGCGGGCCAACCTCTGTTTGAAGCTCGGCTATGTCGGCGAGGTCTGCGACGGCGGCTTCGCGGAAGAAGTGGTGCTGCCGGCGCGCGGACTGTTGAAAGTTGACGCCTCC